>CAZSGS010000097.1:0-532 GCA_964606365.1 uncultured Wenzhouxiangella sp.
GGGCCTCGATCACCTCCGAACTCTTCTTCAACAACGTGCGCGTGCCCGACGCCAACCGGCTGCCCAACGTGAAGGGGCTCAAGGGCCCGCTTTCGTGCCTGAACCAGGCGCGCTACGGCATAACCTGGGGCCCGATCGGCGCCGCCACGGCCTGCCTGAAGGAAGCGCTGGATTACTGCGAGGAGCGCGAGCTCTTCGGTCGCCCGGTTTCGGCCACCCAGAGCGCCCAGCTCAAATTCGCCGACATGGCGCGGCGTATCACCAGCGCAAAACTGCTGTCCTGGCGACTGGGCCGACTCAAGGACGAAGGCAAGCTGCATCCCAGCCAGGTTTCCCTGGCCAAGTGGAACAACGTGCGCATGGCCATCGACATCGCCCGCCAGTGCCGCGACTTGCTCGGCGGATCGGGCATCACGCTGGAGTACTCGGCCATCCGCCACGCATTGAACCTGGAGTCGGTGATTACCTACGAAGGTACCGAGACGGTGCACCAGCTGATCATCGGCCGCGAACTGACCGGACACAACGCGTT
>CAZSGS010000097.1:542-8332 GCA_964606365.1 uncultured Wenzhouxiangella sp.
AAGAAGGTTTCAGGTTTCAGGGTTCAGGGCGGGCTTCGGAGGATTTGTGGAGGTGGCCGCACGGCTCGCTGTCTCCGGAGCACGTTGGAGTGGCAGCCATTGCTATCGAAAACTCGCCTGAAACCTGAAACCTGAACCCTGAGCCGAATTCGAAGCCCCATCGTTCGAAGCAGAGCATCCCCATGTCGAAGCCCTCTTCCAACCGGCAGCTCAATCGCGCCGAAGTCGTCGACCAGAATTTCCTCGATCATCTGGCCGCCATCGAGTCCGGCCAGGTGGCGGTGGTCGACCGCCCGGGCCCGTCCAACGCCGACCTGCTCGAGTTGTTCGACAGCCAGATGACCTCGCGCCAGCTCGACCTGATGGCGCGTATCAAGCGCCTGGAAAACAAGGTCTTCTACACGATCGGGTCCTCGGGGCACGAGGGCAATGCACTGGTCGGGCGCCTGACCCGGGCGGACGACCCCGCTTTCCTGCACTATCGCTCGGGCGGATTCATGGCCGAGCGCTACCGCAAGCGTTCGGGCCTGGACTTCATCCGCGACACCTGCCTGAGTTTCGCCGCCGCGCGCGAGGACGTGGCTTCGGGGGGTCGGCACAAGGTCTGGGGTCATCCCGACTTGTGGGTGCTGCCGCAGACCTCGACCATCGCCAGCCATCTACCCAAGGCGGTCGGCACGGCGCTTGCCATCGCGCACGGCCGTGGCGGCAAGCACGAGTTGCCGGTGCCGGACGATTCGATCGTGGTGTGCAGCTTTGGCGACGCCAGCCTCAACCACGCCGCCGCCCAGACGGCCATCAATTCCTGCGCCTGGTCGCGCCACCAGAGCCTGCCCGTGCCGGTGCTTTTGGTCTGCGAAGACAACGACATCGGCATTTCCGTGCCCACGCCCACCAATTGGGTGGCCGACAGCATGCGCGCTCGTCACGGCATCAGCTATCACTACGCCAACGGACTCGACCTGGTCGAGGGCTACCGGGCCGTGCAGCGGGCCGTCGACGAGTGCCGCACGCGTCGTCGCCCGGTTTTCCTGCACCTCAAGACCACCCGCCTGATGGGGCATGCCGGCACCGACTTCGAGATCGAGTATCGTCCGGGCCCCGAACTCGAGGCGGCCGAAGCCCGGGATCCGCTCAAGACCTCGGCCGAGGCGATCGTCGGTCGCGGCCTGATGACGCCGACCCAGGTTCGCGAGCGCTACCGCGCCCTGGCCGAGCGCTGCCTGGCCGAGGCCGATCGCGCCGACGGGGCGGGACGGATTACCACCCGGGGCGAGGCGATGCGGTCCCTGGCGCCGCTGTCGTCCGATGCCGTGGCCGAAGAAGCGGCCCGCATGCCTTCGAAGGAAGCGCGCATGCGCGTGTTCGGCAACGAGCGCCTGCTGCCGGAGAACCAGCCGGCCAAGCATATGGCCGTCCAGATCAACCGTGCCCTGACCGACCTGCTGGTCAAGTATCCCCAGGCCCTGGCCTTCGGCGAGGACGTGGCGCGCAAGGGTGGCGTCTATACCGTGACCAAGGGTCTGGCCTGGCGCTTCGGGCCACGGCGTGTCTTCAATACCCTGCTCGACGAGACCACCATCCTCGGCCTGGCCCAGGGCTATGCTGCGATGGGCTACCTGCCCATTCCCGAGATCCAGTACCTGGCGTATTTTCACAACGCCTGCGACCAGGTTCGCGGCGAGGCCTGCTCGCTGCAGTACTTCTCCAACGATCGTTTCCGCAACCCCATGGTGGTGCGTATCGCCGGCCTGGGTTACCAGAAGGGCTTCGGCGGGCACTTCCACAACGACAACTCGATCGCCGCCCTGCGCGATATTCCCGGGCTGATCATCGGCTGTCCCTCGCGCGGTGATGATGCGGTGACGATGTTGCGCACCCTGATGGCGCTGGGCAAGGTCGATGGTCGCGTCTCGGCCTTTCTCGAGCCGATTGCGTTGTACATGACCAAGGACCTGTACGAGAAGGACGACGGGCGATGGAGCTTTCCGTACCCCGCGCCGGGCGAGCATATCGAGCCGTTTGCCGCGCGCGTCTACAACGAGTCGGCGAGCGAACTGCTGATCGTTACCTTCGGCAACGGCGTGCCCATGGCGCTGCGCTGTGCGCGCGAGCTCGAGCGAGAGCGGGGGACAGGCGTTCGTGTCCTGGACCTGCGCTGGCTCAAGCCGATCGACGTCGAGGCGGTTACCCGACATGCATCCGATTGCTCGACCGTTGTCGTCTTCGACGAAGGCCGGCCCGACGGCGGTATCGGCGAGGGGCTGGTTACCACACTGGTCGAGTCCGGCGTGGCGGATCGGCCCATTCGTCGTCTAACCGGCGCGGATTGCTACATTCCCCTGGGGGATGCGGCCAACCTGATCCTGGCCACCGAAGAGGAGCTGCTGGAGACCTGCCGCGAGATCGTGTCGAGGCCGGCGTAGGTCTCTCGGTCGGGCGGTTGCCGGGGCAGCCGCTTTCGTTCCGGATCCGCGGGCGGGGAATACCGGGCGAGGAGTTCAACCCGCAGGCTCGATGGTTGCGGGGCAGCCGGTTCGGGCCACGGTCCGGGCAGCGGAATGTACAGCAGGAAGACGTGCAGGATTGCCGAAATCGCCAGCACTCCGGCGGTTGGCCAGGTGCGTCGCTTGTCCCCGTTCGAAACCATGTCCGGCAGCGAGTCGTGATTGAGCGATGGTAAACTAGCGGCTTTCGCGTTAAGAGGATGCAAGATGGGTTTCAAGCACGTCTCACTGCCCGAATCGGGCGAGAAGATTCGCGTTGCCGACGGCAAGCTGGTGGTCGCCGACGAGCCGGTGCTCGGCTACATCGAGGGTGACGGCATCGGTGTCGACATCACGCCGGCCTGCCTGAAGGTCTGGGACGCCGCGGTCGAAAAGGCCTATGGCGGCAAGCGCAAGGTGCACTGGGCCGAGCTCTACCTGGGCGAAAAGGCCGCGGGAATCTACGACGGCGACTATTTCCCCGACGAAACCCTCGACGCGATCAAGGACCTCACGGTGGCCATCAAGGGACCGCTGACCACGCCGGTGGGCGAGGGCTTCCGGTCCCTGAACGTATCCTTGCGCCAGACGCTCGACCTCTACGCCTGCGTGCGCCCGGTCAAGTACTACCAGGGCGTACCGTCACCCATGAAGAAGCCCGACGATTTCGACGTCGTGATCTTCCGCGAGAACACCGAGGACGTCTATTCGGGCATCGAGTTCGAGTCCGGCACGGCCGATAACGAGAAGCTCGCCAAGTTCCTGCGCGAGGAAATGGGCGCGAAGTTCTTCGACGGCGCCGGCCTGGGCGTGAAGCCGATTTCCGAGTACGGCACGAAGCGCCTGGTGCGCAAGGCGATCGAGTACGCCATCGAAAACAATCGCGAGTCGGTGACCCTGGTGCACAAGGGCAACATCATGAAGTTCACCGAGGGCGCCTTCCGCAAGTGGGGCTACGAGCTGGCCGCCGAAGAGTTCGGCGACGTGACGATCACCGAAGACGAACTGTGGGACAAGCACGACGGCAAGCGTCCCGAAGGCAAGATCGTCATCAAGGATCGCATCGCCGACATCATGTTCCAGCTGTTGCAGCTGCGCCCGGCCGAGTTCGACGTGCTCGCGACCATGAACCTCAACGGCGACTATCTCTCCGACGCGGCCGCGGCCTCGGTCGGCGGCATCGGCATCGCCCCGGGTGCGAACATGGCCGATCACGTGGCGGTGTTCGAGGCCACCCACGGTACCGCGCCGAAGTACGCCGGACAGGACAAGGTCAACCCCTCCTCGCTGCTGTTCTCGGGCGTGATGATGTTCGACTACATCGGCTGGCCGGAAGTCGGGCGCCTGATCGAGGAAGCGTTCGAGAAGGTCGTCGTCGGCGGCACGGTCACCTATGACTTCGCCCGGCAGCGCGACGACGCCACGGAAGTGAAGACCTCGGGCTTCGCCGACGCACTCGTCGACGCCATTCAGAAGGCCTGATCGGTGTCGGCGGCGCGGGACGTTGCCGATACCCTCGAGGTCGGCCTGATCCAGGCCGAACTGGCCTGGCAGGATCCCGAAACCAATCGCCGCCGCCTGGCGGCGATGATGGATTCGCAGCCGGGCTGCGATCTTTACGTCATCCCCGAGACCTTCACCACCGGTTTTCTCGGTGATGCCGGCCTGGATGCCGAGACCATGGACGGGCCGAGCGTTGCCTGGCTGCGCGATCAGGCCCGCTCGCGCGGCGCAGCCATTGCCGGCTCCCTGGTCATCGCTGATGGCGAATCGCGGCGCTTCAATCGCATGGTTTTCATGCCGCCCGACGCCGAACCCCTCTGCTACGACAAGCGGCATCGCTTTTCCTTCGGCGGCGAGGATGAGCGCTACACCGCGGGCGAGGGCCCGGTCGTGGCCGAATGGCGCGGCTGGCGCTTCGATCTGCAGGTCTGCTACGACCTGCGCTTTCCGGTCTGGTGCCGCAACAGCCGGGGCTTCGACGTGCAGCTCTTCGTCGCCAACTGGCCCGCTCCCAGGGCCGATCATTGGCGCAGCCTGCTCAAGGCGCGCGCGATCGAGAACCAGGCCTACGTCATCGGCGTCAATTGTTGCGGCCGCGACGGCAACGGCGTGGAATATGCCGGCGACACGGTGCTCCGCGGGCCGGATGGTCGGCGGATCGTGGAGATCGGGGCGGTGGAGGAAGCTTGCCGCGCGTCGATCAGCCTGCCGGGCCTGCGCGCGTTTCGCGACAAGCTTCCCTTTCTGCAAGACGGCGATGATTTCAGCCTGGCGGCGAGGTTTTAACAAATGCGTTAAATTATTGATATACGAAGTTGCTCGTATCCCCTGGGGCGGCTATACTCGGTTAACCAATTTGTAACTTCAGGGAGTACGAAAGGGATGTTAACGCTTATCAGAAGGCGGCTGGGCCTCTCCAGTCTGTTGATTCTCCTCGCTTTTCTTGGCCTGGTCTGGGCGCCGGTGATGGCGCAGGCCCAGGATCCCGAGACGGGCCAGGACATGGCCGAAGACGCGGCCGAAGACGAAGACGAGGATGAAGAAGAGGATTCGGCCGATCTGGATCGGGTGCAGGTCACCGGCTCGCTCATTCGCCGCGCCGAGTACAGCTCCGCTTCGCCGGTCCAGGTCATCAATGCCGAAACGCAGGCGCAGGTCGGTCAGGTCAGCACCGCCGAGTACCTTCAGCGTTCCAGCGTTGCCGGGGGCTCCACCCAGTTCAACAACACGTTCAACGGTTTCATCGTTGAAGGCGGCACCGGCATCAATTCGCTGTCGCTGCGCGGTCTCGGCGCACAGCGCACGCTGGTGGTGCTCAACAGCCGCCGACCGGGCCCGGCCGGTACGCGTGGCCAGGTCGGGGCTTTCGACCTCAACGTGATCCCTGAAGTCATCGTTCAGCGAGTCGAGCTACTCAAGGACGGCGCTTCATCGATCTACGGCTCCGACGCCGTTGCCGGCGTGGCCAACGTGATTACCCGCAAGAATCTCGACGGCGGCGAAGTTTCGCTGCAGGTCAACCAGCCGGAAGAGTCCGGCGGCGCCGTCTACCAGGGTTCGGCCGGCTACGGCTGGAACTTCGAAAGCGGCAGCGTCGTGGTGGCCGCGGAGTACTTCTTCCAGGAAGAGCTGCGTCGCAGCGACCGCGATTTTCTCAGCTGCCCGCAAGATCTGTTCTGGGACGCCGACGGCAACCGCATCGACCGCGAGGATCGCTCGGTCACCGCAGGCACCGAACTGTCCGGCTGTAACAACCTCTACGCCAACACGGTCATCGATGCCGCGTTCGGGGACCGCTATATCCCGGCTCCTGACGGTGAGACGATCGGCCTGATTCCGGGTTATCGCCCGCGCGCCAACGGCCGTTACGACGATCCCGGCGGCGAGGCCTTCTACGAAGACCAGCTCAACTTTCCGTTCGCCAACACCGACATGGCGGTCAATCGCCAGGAACGTCTGAGCCTCTACGGCTCCTCGGAGTTCAACCTGGACTTCGGCGGCGGCGTCACCTGGGACACCGAGTGGCTCTACACCAACCGCGAAACCACGGCCGAAGGCTGGCGCCAGTTCTTCCCGCTGATGGGCGGCGCCACGGCGGTCGCTCCGGGCTATGGCTATCCCGACAACCCGAACTTCGAGACCCCGGTTCCCTCCGGTATCGCTCAGCCGATCATGCCGTACCCGTCCAACAACACGATCGACGTCGACTACTTCTACGTGGCAACCGGCTTCGAAGGCTCCATCGGCGACAGCTTCTGGACCTGGTCGGTCGACGCGTCCTACTCGCGTTCGGACGGTGACTACACCAACAACGGCATCGTCGCCTCGCGCTCGGGCGACGTCCAGTTCGACCCCGATGGACCCGACGTCGACTACTTCGACCCCGGCTTCCTCAGCGGCGCCCGCATGGATGAACTGGTCAACACCATCGGCCAGGTTCACACCGGCAACACCGTCTACGACCAGTTCGTGACGACTGGTATCATCACCGGCGACCTGTTCCAGCTGCCCGCCGGCGCGATGGGCGTGGCCTTCGGCGCGGAGTACCGCGATTTCAGCATCGACGACCGGCCCAGCGATCTTTCGCAGGGCGGCGATCTCTGGGGTTCCACCTCGGCGCAGGTGACCCAGGGTTCCGATTCCGTCGTCGAGGGTTTCGCCGAGGTCGAAGTGCCGCTTATCGCCGGCAAGCCGATGTTCGAGTCGCTGACGGTGAATGCCTCGGCCCGCGTGTTCGACTACGACACGACCGGTTCGGATTCCGTCTGGAAGGCCGGTTTGAACTGGCAGATCAATCCGACGGTTCGCCTGCGCAGCACCTACGGCACCTCCTATCGCTCCCCGGCCCTGTATGAACTGTTCCTGGGCGACCAGACCGGCTTCCAGAGCCAGCTCGCAATCGATCCGTGCGTCGACTGGCAGGAGAGCACCAACGAGTTCCTGCGGGCCAACTGTGCGGCCGCGGGTATTCCCGAGGACTATGCGGGCGGTGCATCATCCTCGACGATCGTCTCCGGCGGCGGCCTGGGTGTCCTCGAGCCGGAAAGCTCGGAAGCGTTCACGGCCGGTATCATCCTCACCCCGGCGGCGACCGACTTCAGCATTGCGGTCGACTACTTCGAAATGGAAGTGGAAGATCAGGTTGCCCAGCTGGGTCCGGCTTCCATCCTGGGCGGCTGCTACGGTTCGCCGAATTTCCCCAACGCTTTCTGCGACCTGTTCGACCGTAACCCGGCAGACCACCCGACCACGCCGTTTTCCATCACCGAGGTGCGCGATTCGTACCTCAACGTGGACCGTCAGAAGACCCGCGGTGTCGACGTGAACTTCCGCTACGACAGCCTGTTCTCGTTCGGTCGACTGGTCATCGAGAACCAGAGCACCTGGGTGTTCGAGGATCTTGAGCAGTTGTTCGACCCGAGCCTGGCCCAGGGCTTCGACAACAACAACCGCAACGGCACCATCGGCCGTCCGAAGCTGGTGAGCAACCTGCGGGTCACGCTTTCTCGCGACGACTGGACCTTCAACTATTACGCCGAGTACATCCGTCGTACCGACGAGCGGCGTACTCTGGACGAGGAAACGACCTACTTCGGCTTCGACCCGGCCTATCGCGATATCACGGCGGAACGCGCTATCTATCACACGATCTCGGCCGAATATGAACAGAACAAGTGGTCGGTTCTGGTGGGTGTTCGCAATCTATTCAACGAGCAGCCGCCCCTGGTGTCGAGTGGTGTCGTGACCCGTCGCGGCAACATCCCGCTGTCGGCGACGCAGTACGACCTGAACGGCCGTACC
>CAZSGS010000098.1:0-8323 GCA_964606365.1 uncultured Wenzhouxiangella sp.
TCCACACGTTCCGGCGAAGGAGGCAGATCGGTGTCGGCGTCGCCGTCGCGCAGGGTGTTGATCGACTCGTCGATAATGTCGCGCGTGCGGCCCAGTTCGTCGAAGGCCTCGAAGTTGCCCACGGCGGCTTCGCCCGAAGCCTTGGCCAGCTGCTGGGCGCGCACCTGAATCTCGGTCGTCAGTCCCAGGTACTGCGTTTCCTGCAGGTTTCGCTGGTTGAGCAGGTAGAAGTTGTAGGCCACCAGGCCCAGCAGGGCCACCAGCAGGATGAACAGCAGTGCCTGTGCGGGAGAAAGTCGCTGCTGCGATGATTGTGACGCGACGCTACTCATGCCTTCACCTCATTGTTGATTACTTCGGGGCATCCGGCGGCCAGGCCGTGCGACCGGATACCTTGTCCATCTGCTGCGGTTTTGATCGATGCCCGGGCGCGTTGCAGCGGGCATGCGTTGTCGTTCGAATAGTCGTGCACTGTTGGTTCCGTCCCTTGCGATTCAGTCTTCCCGGGCGCCGTTGATGAACGCCTGATTGCGCTGGAGTTGATCGAGGCGGAGCACGCCCCATTTTCGTTCGCTGGTTTCGAACTGCTGCGACACCAGCCCCGACAAGGGTGTTTCGTCCCAGTCGGCCTCGTCCCTGAGGTCGTCGGTGTGAAAGTGGCGCTGGCCGAATACCTCGTCGACCACCAGGCCCGCGAGCCGTCCCTGCATACGGGTGATGATCAGGCGTGTTCGATTGGTTACGGGTGTGCGGCTGCCGAGCAGGAACCAGCCCAGGTCGGACACTGGCGCCAGGTTGCCGCGCACATTGGCGAGCCCGAGAAGCCAGTCCTTGGAGCCCGGAATGGGCGTATAGGGCGGGAAGGCGATGATTTCCTCGACCGCGTCGATCCGGCAGGTCAGGAAGTGGTCGCCGAGACGGAACACCACGCCGTCCCAGTTGCTGATCTGCTGCTGCCGCGCGGCTTCGCCCACATCGTGGTCGAGACTGCGCCGCTCGAAATCACCCAGCCGCGCAAACAGTGACCGGCGGCCCGATTCCGTTGCAGTCGCGAATTGCTGGTCCCCTTGCATCGTCCCTCTCGAAGTTCCTATCGCGGCCACTGTCAGGCCGCTTCGGTTCGTTCGCGCTGTTGGCGTACGGCAGCAAGCAGCTCGTCACGCGTAAATGGTTTGGTCAGGTAGTGGTCGGATCCGACAATGCGCCCCCTCGCCTTGTCGAACAGGCCGTCCTTGCTCGTCAGCATGACGACCGGCACGTTCTTGAAGCGCGCGTTGTTCTTGATAATGGCACAGGTCTGGTATCCGTCCAGGCGCGGCATCATGATGTCGACGAAGATCAGGTCGGGCTCGTGCTTGTGAATCAGGGCGAGGGCCTCGAAGCCGTCGTTGGCCGTGATCACTTCGCAACCTTCCTTGCTGAGCATGGTTTCGGCCGAGCGACGGATCGTCCGGCTGTCGTCGATCAACATGATCTTGAGACCGTTCAGATCGGCCACCTTGTCTCCCCCGCTGTCGGTGTTCTGGTCTTCACTCATTGTCTACCTGATGCTGCTGGCGGATACACCACATGGACCGTGCCGGCCTAGGTTAGTCTATCTCCGCCCAATTTGCCAATCCAGTAGAATTGTGTCACAGAAGTCTATGGGAATACAGATTTTTCCCGGCTCGAAGACCGCACCCATCACCACTGGTCCCGGCCAGTCTGACGCAACGGAGTACGCATGCGCAAGAATCTCGTCGTGGTCATGGACGACATTGCTGCGATCAAGGTCGTCAAGGACACCAGTTTTGCCATGCTGCTCGAGGGCCAGCGTCGCGGCTACAGCTTGTGGTACCTCGACGAGACCGATCTCTATCTCGACGGCGCGCGAACCTGCGCGAGAATGCGATCGGTGAAGGTGCGCGACGATGCCCGGAACTGGTACGAACCGGGTGAGCGAGTCGACCGGCCCCTCGGCGCCGACGACCTGGTGCTGATGCGCGCCGACCCGCCCGTGGACGATAACTACCTGTTTGCGACCTACCTGCTGGAACAGGCGCAACAGGCCGGGGCAAGGGTGGTCAATCGCCCGCGCGCCCTGCGTGAATTCAACGAGAAGCTGGCGATCGCCCGCTTTCCCGAACTCATGCCGGCGACCCTGGTCAGCGCGGATGCCGGCAGCCTGCGCGATTTCGTTCGCCGGACCGGGCGGGCCGTGCTCAAGCCGCTCGACGGCATGGGCGGCAAGAGCATCTTTCTTCTCGATCGCGACGATCGCAATCTCAACGTGGTCATCGAAACCCTGACCGACAGCGGCCGGCGCATGGCGATGGCGCAGGAGTACCTGCCGGCCATCAGCGAGGGCGACAAGCGCGTATTGATCGTCCACGGCAGGCCGGTCGACCGCTTGCTGGCCCGGATTCCCGGCCAGGACGACTTTCGCGGCAACCTGGCGCGCGGTGGCCGGGGTGAAGGTCGGCCGCTGGGCGAGGCAGACCGCGCCATCGCCGAGACCGTCGCACCGGTGCTGCTCGAGCACGGCATCGAGTTCGCCGGGCTCGACATCATCGGCGACCGGCTGACCGAGATCAACGTGACATCACCGACCTGTGTGAGGGAACTGGATGCCCAGTTCGGGATCAACATCATCGGTGACCTGTATGACGCGATCGATCCATGAGTACCGCGCGGCCAGCGGCACGCAATAGCGACTCCCTGGCCATCGCCGCGGCGGTGGCCGTGGGGCTGCATGCGGCCGTCATCGGCCTGGTCCACTTCGATTTCCTGGGGCGAGAGCCCGATAGCGTGCCCAGCAGTCTCGACGTGGTCCTGGTCGAGTGGGCGACGCAGGAAGCGCCCGAAGAGGCCGACTTTCTCGCCCAGGCCACGCAACGCGGCGGGGGTACGGCCGAGGAAGTCGACCGGCCGGCCGAACCGGTGGCCACCAGTCCGGTGGAGGAGGTCGCGCCCCTCGAGCAGGAAGCCGCCGATGCCGCTGACCGCGAGGAACCCGAGCAGGTCGACGAGATCGTCCAGGTCGAAAGCAGTGAGGCCGAGCGTCCCGTCAGCGAGGAAACCGAGGTCGACGAGCAGGCCGAGGTCTCGACCAACGAGTTGATCGAGCAGACCCGCTCGATGGCCCGCGCTTCGACCGAACGACTCAGCGACGCCGCCGACTACCCCGAGCGACCGAGGCGCAAGTTCGTTTCGGCCAACACGCGCGAGCATCTCTATGCCGGCTACATGCGCTCCTGGGTATCCAAGGTCGAGCGCGTGGGCAATCTCAACTATCCCGAGAGCGCGCGGCGCCGAAACCTGGCCGGGGCCCTGGTGCTCAGCGTCGATGTCCACGAGGACGGCAGCGTTGGACGAATCCGTGTGCTGCGCTCGTCGGGGTATGACGTGCTCGACGAGGCGGCGGTGCGCATCGTGCGGCTTGCCTCGCCTTTCGCCGCCTTGCCCGAGGAAATTCTGCGCGAAGTCGACGTGCTCACGATCACGCGCACCTGGCAGTTCTCGAGCTCGGGCGTCCTGCGCGGGCGATGATTTCACGGTGGCGTTCGCCGAGTCTGCAGCGAGCGCTTGCGGTGGGGCCCACCCGGTCCCATATCGGTTTGAGATTCGGCTGATAGAATGATGACGTGAGCTATCTGGAGCAGCAATTCCTCATCGCCATGCCCGGCATGGAGGATCCCAACTTCATGCGCGGCGTGACCCTTCTGTGCCAGCACAACGAGGAGGGTGCCCTGGGCATCACCGTCAATCGCGAGTCCGAGTTCGTGCTCGAGGACGTCCTCGAGCAGCTGGGTCTGGAGTGCGAAGACGACGGCATTGCCAACATGCCGGTCTACGTGGGCGGCCCGGTCCACCCCGAGCGCGGCTTCGTGCTGCACAGCGACGACCGAAGCTGGGAAGCGACGGTGGGTGTCGGCGACGGCATCTGCGTGACCACCTCGCGCGACGTGCTCGAGGCCATCGCGCACGGCGACGGGCCGCGGCATTTTCTCCTCGCGCTCGGTTACGCCGGCTGGGAGCCGGGGCAGCTCGAAGACGAGATGCGCGAAAACGCCTGGCTGAACGTGATGGCGTCGGCCGACATCATCTTCGACCTGCCGGTCGACCAGCGCTGGGAACGGGCCGTGGCGCAGCTGGGCATCGACGTTGCCACCCTGCAGCCGGCCGGCGGGCATGCCTGAGGCGGCCGGTGCGCTGCTGGGAATCGATTTTGGAAAGCGCACGGTCGGCCTGGCGGTCGGGCATCGCCTGACCGGTTCGGCGCGGCCGCTCGACCCGATTCGCTATCGCGACAGCGCCAGCCTCATGACCGCGCTCGACGAAGTCCTGCGCCAATGGCGGCCCGCGGCGATCGTCGTCGGCCTGCCATTGGCCGGCGACGGCAGCGAATCGGACATGAGTCGCCTGGTGCGCGATTTCGCGGCCCGTCTGTGCGAGCGCCGGCCGGGCATCGATCTGCGGTTGCAGGACGAGCGCCTGACCTCGCATGCGGCCGCCGAGCGCCACGCCAGCCGCCGCCAGCAGGGGCGGGCGAAGCGCAGCGACGCGAAACGGCTCGACAGCGTGGCCGCCTGCCTGATCCTGGAGTCCTGGATGGGGGAGAACCCGTGAACCTCCGGCACCTGCTCGACATCGATCGGCTCGGCGATGATGACATCGAACGCATTCTTGGCCGTGCCTGCGACCTGGCGAAGGGCGGCGAGCCCGCCTGCCTCGACGCTACGGTCGCCAACCTCTTCTACGAGCCCAGCACCCGCACCCGGGTTTCCTTCGAACTGGCCGCCGGCCGCCTGGGCATGCGGGTGGTGAACATCGAGCTCGAGCGCTCATCGGCCACCAAGGGCGAAACACTCGAGGACACGGTTGCCACGCTGGCGTCGATGGGCGTCGACGGCGTCGTGCTGCGCCACCCCGAAAGTCATCGCGTTGCGCAACTGGCCGCACGCAAGGTCGCCGACGTACGGCTGGTCAACGCCGGCGACGGCACCCACGCCCACCCCAGCCAGGCCCTGCTGGACGCGGCGACGCTGCGTGCTCGCGGGGTCGAGTTGTCCGGACTGAAGCTGGCGATCGTGGGCGATATCCGGCACTCACGCGTGGCCGGTTCCGGCCTGCGACTGTGGCAGCGCCTGGGCGTGTTCGAGATTGGCCTGGCCGGACCTCGGCCCCTGCTGCCGACAAGGCCGCCCGTGCCGGCGGCGAGCCTGCACGACAACCTCGCCGACGCCGTGCGCGGCGCGAATGTGGTGATGATGCTGCGCGTTCAACACGAGCGGATGGACCGTGCCGGCTGGCCGGACCGGGACGGCTACTTTGCCGACTGGGGCCTGACAGAAGCCGTCCTGGCCGAGGCGGCGCCGGGCTGCCTGGTCATGCACCCGGGCCCGATCAACCGCGGCATGGAAATCGACGCCGCCGTGGCCGACGGCGAGCGCTCGCTGATTCTCGACCAGGTGAGGATGGGGGTGTTTGCGCGGATGGCGATCTTCGAGTGGCTGTTCGGGGAGTAGGTGGGGTGGGGCCAGGATTCAGGGAGCTGGTGGCGCGTGCCGACGGCGTGGTGCTGTAGGTCGGGGATGCGTCCCCGACCTACGCGGGCACGACGTCGTGGAGCGGCAGGTCGCCGTGTGGTTTTCCTGGCCCCCTGACCCCCCGGCACCCTTCAGCCGGCGTCGTCGTCGAGCCGCTTCTCCAGCGCCTCGAGTTTCTCGCGCGTGCGCGCGAGCACCTTCTTCTGGATCTCGAATTCCTCGCGCGTGACCAGCTCCATGCGGTCGAAGGCCGATTCAAGCACGGCGCGGAACTGTTCATGCAGTTCGCTTCGGGCCGCGGTGAATTCGCGCGGGACGGCCGCGGCCAGGCGGCGGGTGATCTCGTCGAGGGTCTGGAAGTCGGGGCGCATGAGTCGTACTGAGTTCCTGAAATCGCAGAAAGCGCAGATTAGCGCAGATTGAAATCGGAATGTGTGATCGAAGCCGATCGATTCGGCAGGCCCGCCCCGGTCCGGGACGCCGGATTCCTGCCCATGCGCCTCAATGCAATCTGCGTTAATCTGCGCAATCTGCGGTTTCCTAAACAGCGGGCAAGACAAATGAAACTGATTACCGCCATCATCAAGCCGTTCAAGCTCGACGACGTGCGCGACGCCCTCGGCGAGGTCGGCGTGACCGGCATGACCGTCAGCGAGGTCAAGGGCTTCGGCCGCCAGAAGGGCCATACGGAACTCTACCGCGGGGCCGAGTACGTCGTCGATTTTCTGCCCAAGCTCAAGCTCGAGATCGCTGTTCCCGACGACGACGCCGACCGGGTGGTCGAAGCCATTGTCGAGACCGCTTCCTCGGGCCGCATCGGCGACGGCAAGATCTTCGTCAGCGACGTCGAGCGCGCCGTTCGTATCCGCACCGGAGAGGAGGGCGACGACGCCCTTTAGCGTTCCCCCGCGGCTCTGGCAGGTCCAGAACGTCAGAAAACACCGAACCCGCCTGTCGCCGGGTTCGCTGGCGCGCCGGACTGCCTGGTTCCGCGACCGAGATAGAGGACATTGAAATGACCGCAACGATGAAGATGTGGACGCTGCTGGCGCTGTCGATGCTGCTTGCCGCCTGCAGTGGCGAACGATCGAGTGAGCCCCTCGAGCCGACAGAACGGTGGGCGGTCCGCACCGGTACCGACCCGCACAGCTATTCCGAGTACGAGAAGGTCCGTGTCGAGCACCTGCGCCTGGACCTCGATGCCGACATGGACGCGCACACCCTGTCCGGGCACGTCGTGCTCGAGCTCGAGCGCCTCGACCCCGACCATGCGCGCCTGGTGCTCGACAGCCGCGGGCTCGAGATTCGCGACGTCACCGCCCCGGAAAGCGGCGGCAACTTCCGCCCCCTGTCCTGGCGCCTGGCCGAGGCGCCGGGCGACGTCGAGGCCGACCTCGGCCGACCGTTGGTCATCGTCCTGCCCGAGGGCGTCGAGGAAGTCCGCATCGATTACGCCAGCTCGCCCGAAGCTTTCGGCCTGCAGTGGCTCGACGGCGAGCAGACCACCTCGGGCGAGCCGTTCATGTTCTCGCAGAGCCAGCCTCACTACGCGCGCACTTGGGTGCCGCTGCAGGACACCCCGGCGGTGCGTTACACCTTTGATGCCACGATCCGCGTGCCCAACGACCTGATGGCGGTGATGGGCGCGGCCGGCAACGACTTCGAAAATGAAGGCCGCGGCGAGTACAGCTTCCACATGCCCCAGCCGATACCGTCCTATCTGATGGCGATTGCCGTCGGCGACCTGGAGTTCGCCGAAACCGGACCGCGTTCGGGTGTCTACGCCGAGCCCGAGTGGATCGAGGCGGCGGCCGCGGAGTTCGACGTGCTCGAGGAGATGATCGACATCGGCGTCGACCTCTACGGTGAGTACCGCTGGGGTCGCTACGACCTGCTGGTGCTGCCGCCGAGTTTCCCCTTCGGCGGCATGGAAAACCCGCGCCTGAGTTTCGTCACGCCCACCATCATCGCCGGCGACGGCAGCCTGCTCGCCCTGGTCGCGCACGAGCTGGCACATTCCTGGTCGGGCAACCTGGTCACCAACGCCGCCTGGCGCGACCTGTGGCTCAACGAAGGTTTCACGGTCTACTTCGAATCGCGCATCATGGAAGCGCTCTACGGCGAGGACGTCGAGCGCCAGCTCGCGGTGCTGGAGTGGCAGGGTCTGGTCGAGGAACTGGAGAGCACCGACGACGGCATGGCCAGCCTGGTCCTCGACGTCGACGACAAGGACCCGGAAAAGGCCTTCATCGGCGTGCCCTACTCGAAGGGCCGGTTCTTCCTCGACTGGATCGAGCACCGGGTCGGACGCGAGGCCATCGACGCTTTCTTGCGCGCCTATTTCGATCACTTCGCCTTCGAGTCGATCACCACCAACACTTTTCGCGCCTATCTCGAGGACAACCTGGTCGCGAAGCACGACGAAGAACTGAACATGGATGAAGTCGACCAGTGGCTCTACCAGCCCGGCCTTCCGGATTTCGCGGTGGCGCCGGAATCCGACGCCTTCGAGCGCGTCGACGACTGGCGTGAGCGCTGGCTGGCCGCCGACGTTTCGGCCGATGAACTACCGGCCGATTCGTGGTCGGTCTACCAGTGGCTGCATTTCCTCGTCGGTCTGGAAGACGAACTGGACGCCGAATGCATGGCCGTGCTCGACGAGGCTTTCAGCCTGACCGAGTCGGGCAATTACGAGATCCTGTTCCAGTGGCTGATGCGCTCGGTCGAAGCGCGCTACGAGCCGGGCATCGAGCGCCTCGAGGCCTTCCTGCTCGAAGTCGGGCGCAACAAGTTCA
>CAZSGS010000099.1:0-8309 GCA_964606365.1 uncultured Wenzhouxiangella sp.
TTCGTAGAGCGCCCGCAGCACGCGGTAGACATGCTCGTCGGGTACTGCTGCGGTGGTCGCCAGCAGGTTGGCCTGGCCGATGGTGCGTACGTCGCGGTCCTGGTGCGGATAGGTGCCGGCCTCGATGTCGATAAAGCGGTAAAGCCCCGGATAGTCGCGATTGACGGCGGCCAGATCCGCCTCGCCGAATCCGAGCAGCACGGCCTCGTCGCCGCTGGCGGCCATCACGCGCGTGACCGCGCCGACGGGCACGCCGGCCGGCGTGTTCATGCCGTCGATCATGCGGTTGCGAAAGGCGTCGGCGCTGGCCCCGTACCCCTGATAGACCAGGTTGAAGCGCTCGTCGGCGTCGAGCCCGAGCGCGGACAGGATATGCCGGTTGGAACCCTCGGTGCCCGAATAGCGCGCGCCGATGGAAAAACGCCGGCCGGTCAGGTTCGCCAGGTCGGCGACCGTTCTCGCCTCGGCAAACTCGCGCCGGATGACGAAGTGTTCGACGTTGGGCCACAGGGCGGTCACGCTGCGCAGACCGTCGAACGGCGGCTGGCCGGAAAGCCGGCCGCTTGCGTTCCGGGCCCAGGCGCCGTAAAGCCCCTGGAGAATGGCGAACTGCGCCTCGCCCGAGCGCATCAGCCGCAGGTTCTCCTGCGAACCCGCGCTGCTGATCGCCGCCAGCGCCACGCCGTGAGGCTCGGCCAGCACCTGCTTGGTAAGCGTGGCGATGGCGACACCGACCGGGTAGAACGTCCCGCCGGTGGTGGCGGTGGCCAGGATATAGGTACGCGAACCGTCGCGCTCGGCGCCACCCTGCCCGGCCAGGCCTGCCGCGATCAGCGCCCCCGCGACCACGAAGACCAGCAGAAAAACAATTCGACGTTGCATGCGGGCATTCTGTCTGGAATCTGGCGAGAAAGCACGCACGCCACCGGCCCCGACTTCAGTCCTGCCCGGCCAACTCCCGCACCCGCCGGTTAACCCAGGCCTGGGTGGCATCCGAGCAGCTTCGCGGGGCGTGGTTCGGGTTGGGCCGGTGGCGCGGGGGTGGCATCAGGTGCAACGGAGTGAGCTCCGAGGTCGATCCAGCCTCTCGGAAAAAGTGTGCGGCCCGGCCCAGATCACGCATCAGCGAGCGGCGGCTTGTCTCGCTGATCGGCAGGTCGTTGATCCGCCAGTAGAGCAGCTCGATGCCGCAATCGAGGTCTCGCCAGAAGTCGATCGCGGCCCGCCTGCGTTTGCCGTCGTCTCCGTCAAGCCAGGCATCGATACGCTCAAGCGTCGGCATGGCGCTTAGCGGCCGAATAACGCGATCGGGCGACCCGATGCGGTGGCGTTCGCGCAGGGCCAGCTCCCAGGGCTCAGTCAGGCTGCAATGGTTGGCCTTCGGCGCACCTTCATCGTTTCCCCGCGCGAACACCAGAAGGCATCATGCTTACGCACGCGGGAATGCCCTCGCGTCCGAGCGCACCCAATGAGCCGAGCGAGGCTGGAAACCGACCCTGCGGTAGAATCCAGTCATGGAGCCCGTTATGGAAATCGGAGTGCTGTCGGCCGTCATGGCCGGCGTGTGCCTGAGTGCCGCGGCCGGGCTGCGCGTGTTCATTCCCATCCTGGCGCTCGGCCTGGCCGGGCGCTTCGAGCTGCTGCCGCTTGGCGAGCAGTTCGCCTGGATGACTTCCGAGCCCTTCCTGGTGATTGTAGGCATCGCGGCGCTGATGGAAGCCGGCGCGTACTACGTGCCCCTGGTCGACAACCTGCTCGACGTGCTGGCCACGCCGGCGGCACTGGCCGGCGGGACCGTGATCGTCTCTTCCCTGCTGCCCGAGATGAATCCGCTGGCGCAGTGGAGTACCGCCGTGCTGCTGGGCGGCGGCACGGCCGGGATCGTGCAGGGCTCAACGGTCGTGGCTCGCGGCCTCTCGACGGCTTCGAGCGGCGGGCTGGCCAACCCCGTCCTGACGACCGGTGAAACCGGAGGAAGCATGCTGGCAGTCGCTCTGGCGATCCTCGTTCCCGTATTTTTCGGCATCCTTGTCATCATCGGGCTGGTAGCGATGCTGGTCTGGGTCGTGCGTCGCGTCTCCAGCCGGGATCGATCAACCGCCTGACTCTGCCCACTCGAGCTCGCCACGCCAATCCGGCGACCTGGAGGCGAAGCACATGAACATATCGCGCACATCGCCGACGCTCTGGATTACCTTTCTGGCCCACCTGCTGTTCGTGCTGGCCGCCTGGTCGGTGTTCATCAAGTATGTCTTTCCGGTCGTCTTCGCCCTGTTCTCAGGCGAGGCCTGGAGTACCTGGGTGTTCTGGGATCTGTGGCCGATCGCGCACGTCTGGCTGGGCTGGGTGCTGCTGGCGCAGCCGTGGTACACCCGCTGGCTGGCGGCGGGCATGGCGGTGGTCGAGATCGTCATCATCGTGACGCTTTTCGGGCTCTTCCTGGCAGACCCGGAATGGACGATCTGGCGCACGAACTGGTTCGTGAACAAGGTCTTCGTGCTCACGGCCTTCGCACTCATTCTTGCTACGGTGGTCTACAGGCCCGAACGTTTCGCCACGAGGTCGCAATGAGCATTCGCTTTTCACGTCGCAACGCAATCAAGCTGCTCGGCGCCGGCATGGCCGGCGCCTGGCTCGCTCCGCAGTTGGGACTTGCCCGCTCCAACGGCCTGCTTCACAAGCCCATCCCCGGCGGCGCGAGGCTGCCGGTCATCGGGCTGGGCACCTGGCAGACCTTCAACGTCGGTAGTGACCCGAAGTTGCTCGATGACCGTACCGAGGTGGTTCGCGCATTCTTCGAGCATGGCGGCGGCCTGGTCGACTCCTCGCCCATGTACGGCTCTGCCCCGGACGTGATGGGCCATGCGCTCGACAAGCTCGGCCGCCCCGATTCGCTGTTCGCCGCCGAGAAGGTCTGGAGTCCGGCCGGTGGATCCACGCGCGAGCAGGTTGCCGATCTGGCCGAACGCTGGGGCGTCGAACGCTTCGAGCTTGTGCAAATACACAACCTCAGCGACTGGCGCGAGCATCTGGACGTGCTGCAGCAGATGAAGGCCGACGGTGAAATCGCCCATGTCGGCATCACGACCTCTCATGGCCGCCGACATGACGCGTTCGAGCGTATCATGCGCGACCACGATATCGATTTCGCGCAGTTGACCTACAACATCACCCACCGCGATGTCGAACAGCGGCTGCTGCCGCTGGCCCGGGAGAAGGGGATTGCCGTGATCGCCAACCGTCCCTACGACGGCGGCAGCCTGATCAAGGGCCTCCAGGACCGTCACGAAGTACCCGATTGGGCGCGCGAGGGGTTCGACTGTGGCAACTGGGCCGACTTCCTCCTGAAGTTCATCGTCAGCCATCCCGCATTGACCTGCGCCATTCCGGCCACCACAAGCGTCGAGCACGTCATCGAGAACATGCGTGCCGGACACGAGCCCATGCCGTCGCCTGAGATGCGTACACGAATGATTCGTCACATCGAAGGCCTGTAGGGACGAAACGGTGGACTGGCAGTCCTACCGCCTCGAGGATTTCGTGCCGTTCACGGCGGAGGTCTACCTGCGTCTGATCGAGCGCGTCAACGAGGACTACTGGCCCTTGCACGGTTTGACCATCGCGCTGGGCGTGGCGGCGCTGCTGCTCGCCCTGCGCGGATACCGGCGACTCTCCATCGCTGTTCTTGCACCGGCCTGGATCAGCAGCGCCGTCATCTTTCACTTCGGCTACAACGCCGAACTCAACTGGGCGGCACCGTGGTTCGGCTGGATCTTCGTCGTCGAAGCCGTGCTGCTGCTCGTCATGGCGGCAGCCCCCGCCCCGCCCCGCGGGAGGCGCTCACAATGCCGGCCGAGAACCCTCATCGCGGCGGGCCTGGCCGTTTTGGGCACGATCCTTTATCCGCTCGTTGCCGTAGCTGCCGGAACAGGCTGGCGCCACGCCGAGGTCTTTGGCCTGCATCCCGACCCGACCGCGATTGCAACGCTGGGCGTTGTCGTGCTGGCCCACCGAGGCAAGGCCCTGGCTTGCCTGGTCCCGCTACCGGCGGCGGCCTGCCTGCTCGCGACCCTCACGCTGATCCCGCTCGAGCTCGCCTGGGCGCTGCTGCCGCTGAGCGCGGTCGCCGCCTGCATCCTGGCGCTGGCGCTCGACGCCGTTGCTCGGCGCCGAGGCTTGCCCGGCCGAGTGGATTGAGGCCCGGGCAGATCAGCCGGGCCACCGGGTCACTTGCGAACGCGCAGGCGCTCGCTGCGACTGGCGACGACCAGCATCATCAAGGCCAGCAAGGCCACCGCCCACTGCGTCAGCGAGGGAACCGGCGCGGTGATGCCGGGCGGCCCCACGGGCGGCTCGCCGGTGGTCCCGCCTTGCACCTGCACGTTCTGCTGCGACTGGGTCGTGCCGGCGCCGAAGTTCAGTCCCTCGGCAGACGGCGCGGATACCGTCGCCTGGTTGTCCACCGAGACGACGGAGGCCGGCATCACGGCCTGGTACGTGAATTCCAGCGCGGTATTGGGGCCGAAGGTCGCGATGGTGGCCTCGAGCCCAGTCGGGTCGCTGGTGATCGGGGGGCATACGGCCGTGCCCTGCGGATTGGGAACGAAACCCGAATTGCTGATGTCGCTGCAACTCACGTTCACGTAGCCGCCGGGGTTGGCCGGCAACAGTGCGGGCGGCAAGGGGTCGACAAGCGTCGTGCCGTCGGCGGAAGCCGAGCCGATATTGACCACGGTGACCGTATACGTGACGGTATCGCCCGGCTCGGCGATCTGCGGCGATACGCTCTTCTGGACGCTCAACTCCGGCGCCGGCGGCGGGCAGCTGGTGGCGGAATCCTCCGCCGGTATCCAGCCGTTGGGATCGTTCGGCGCGTTGAACTTGGCCTGGTTGAAGACGCAGCCGAACATATTGGTCGGATTGGCCAGTTGCGCGGTGATCACGAACTCGATGCTGCCCCCGGGCGGGAAGGTATCGTCACCGACAGCGCCCCACTCGTGGTCGATATGCAGCGGGTTGGACAGCGGCGAGGTGGGTCCCGAAGCCGGCGTTTGCACGCCGGGAATCACCGGCGTGGGCGGGCACTGGGCGCCGCCGGATAGAACGCTGCAGTCCACGCTGACAATCGAGGCATTGACCCCGAAAGCGAAGGTTTCATCGACGAAGCGCGGGATGTCCAGGGTTTCGCTGGCCGATGCGTTGGTCAGCGTGACACTCCAGCTGATCTCACCGCTGATCGGAATGCTGGTATCGCTGGCTGGCGGCAGGATGGCTTTCTCGATTTCCAGCGCGCCCGGCGTGCACGGCGGCATGCCGATGTATTGGTCGACGACACTCTGCGGCGTCGACACCAGGTCGCCAGCGGCATTGACGTAGCCTGCAGTCACGTTGTTGCTGGTCAGTTCCGTGTCGTGACAGCGGTTGAGATGGACCGGCATGGTGAACGGCACGATGTAGGTCAGCGTGCCCTCCGGCGCCAGCGGCACCTCGCTGTCGCCGCCGTGCTGGGCCGGATCGTAGCTGAGCGTGAACGAGTTGGTATAGCCCGTCGTGGTGAAACTGCTGGCCACCTCGTGGCAGGTCTCGCCAGCCGGCGCCGGCGTGCAGCTGATGCCCCAGTCGGACAGGTCGTTGCCGCTGTGCACGAAGCCGCTCGGCGGCGTGGCGGCAAGGCCGGGCAGGTTGAAGTTGAAGTCGTTGAGCTGACCGAGCGGAACGGCATTGACCGTGTTCGGATTGCTCACCTCTATCTTGTAGAACACCTCGGTGCCGTCGGTGATGAAGTCGCCCGGCGTCTGCCCGATGAGCGGCGTTCCCGCGGCCGCATCGGCGGCGCTGGCGTAGGGGCCGGTCTTTTCGACCTCGATGAACGACTGTGGTGACCCACCCGGGCACACGTCCAGACCGGTGACGGGCACCGTGACCTGCAGCCCGTTGTTGCCGAAGAACGCGTTACTGCCCGGTGTGAACGGCGGCGGCTCGGGTGGCGTTACCGGGCTGTAGATCGGATCGTGCAGTGCCGGCGAGGGCGATGCCTGGCCGACGAGATTGATTTCGGCGGTGTTGCTGCCCCAGCAGGTCGTGCGCGTGATGTCGACCGGCAGGGAGACGGTGACCGAGTCACCAGGCGGCAATGACTCGATCAGCGATGCGAAGCGGAAGTGGCTGTTGCTCGTCGAGACGATGCCGTCGTTGAGTTCCGCCGGCGACGGGCACAAGCCGCTCGTGGAAGCGCTGCACGACAGTGCGCCATAGCTGTGGGCGAATGCCAGGCTGTGATGCTCGAACTCGAAGGCCACGTCGGTGGCGGTTCCCGCCGAAGGCCCGGTGCTCAGGTTGGCAACGGTGACCTCATGCACCCAGCTGGCCTCGCCGTTGCCGTCGAGCGCCGGGCTACCCGGGACCGACTCGGTAGTGAACTCGATGTCGGCCACTTCGCAGTTTCCGGCCACTTCGGTAACCACGGTGGCGGTGTTGTCGCCCGGGCCCGGCGGTACCAGGTCGGTGCCCTGCAGGCCCTGGACGCCGAACTCGAACACCAGGTCGCGCACGCCGGTTTCGGGCGCGTCGACGCACACCGGATCGCCGACGAGCACCTCGGCCCGGAAACGCATCACGCCGCCGCCGGCCGGGCCGTCGAGGGTGCCGGGAAGATTCACCAGGAAATCGCCGGTGGGGAACCCGGTGGCCGGTGCATTGTTCTGCGGGCTGCTGGGCGTCGGGATCGGAATCAGCCCGGTCGACGGACAGGTTTGCCAGGGCGCAGGCGAAGCGGGGAAAACCGAGCCCGGCGGAAAGCTGCCGAGTGACGCCGACAGACAATCAATGCTCAACAGTTCGGTATTCGGCAGGGTTGAACCGTTGGCGCCATAGGGATTGTTGGAAACGGTCAACGGCGTCATGCTGCCGGCCTCGCCCCGGATCTCGATACCCAGGTTCAAGAGGTCGGAGGGCTGAAGGCCGAAGCTGTAGAGTTCGAACTCGTACTCGACTACCGATCCGGGCGTGGCCGTGGTCGGGGCCTCGACGATCTCGACGGCGTATTGCACGTCGGGCGGATAGAGGAAAACGTTGGTGGTGCTGCCGTTGGTCACATCATTGCTGTCGGCCTCGGCGGACGCGACATCGGCCGAAACGAGAAAGTTGCCCGTCGGCACCCCGGAACAGATCGGTTCTCCGGCATTCGATGAGGGGCAATGCACCTGCGTGTCGAAGTCGATCCGCGCCTGGCTGAGCGCAGGGATCTCGGGCAAGGTGACGCTGAAGGTCTGGCCGCTGCGCACGAATGCCGCAGAAGGCGCAGTCCCCGACCCGGGCGGGCACACGGCCGGCCCATTCGGGTTGGCGCCGGAAAGGGCCTGGCAGGTGGCGCTGTCCTCGAACGGTGTCTCGGCGATCGGGTGCTCGACCACCAGTTCCACATTGGTGGCCGTGTCCGGACCGTTGTTGGAAACGGTGACCGAGAACGACTGCATGTCCTGCGCCATGTAGGCGGGCTGATCGCCGGTGACATTGACCACCAGGTCGACGTCCTGGGCGCGGCTTTCAGCGGCGGTCAGGATACTTGTCAGAAAGACGATCGGAAGAATGACGGTCGCCTGGACCGAAAGGATTGTTGTGCGCACGTGACTCCCTCATGGTGCGACGACGAGTGCAGCACAAGAAGTCCCGATGCGCCCGCCTTGCCGGTTCGAATTGTTGTGTTGTTGATTTCGATACTACCCGGAACTCGACGCGAGGCCGGGTGGCTGCAGCAAGATTCGGACAAACGGTATCGGCCGTGCGACGTATGGAACCCTTCAGGGTCCCTGGAGACAAGAATCCCGGCGGGCGCCGGGATTCTCGATCATGCGTTTTGGTATGGAAGGGTCGAAGATCAGCCGCCGCCGGTCGCGTCGTCGACTTCGTCCTCGGCTTCGTCGGCGGCTTCTTCCATATCGTCACCGGCTTCTTCCATGGCTTCATCGATGTTTTCACCGGCCTCTTCCGCCGGACCCTGATCCTCGCAGCCGGCCAGCATGCCGACCGAAAGCGCCAGCAACAGCGCGAAGAGGATGTTGAAAATCCTGTTGTTGATGAGCTTTCTCATGAGTTCATTCGCTCCTTGATGTCGTTGAGTTTGGCGGCGATCGCCTCGCGGCTTTCACCGTACTTTTCCTGGATTCGGGCAACCAGTTCATCAAAGTTGCCTTCCGCCTTCTTGACCTCGTCGTCGGTCAATTCTCCCCACTCCTGCTTTATGCTTGCAGTCAGTCGATTCAACTTGCCTTTTGCCTGATGCTCATCCATAAGAAAAATTTAACAATCAA
>CAZSGS010000100.1:0-8238 GCA_964606365.1 uncultured Wenzhouxiangella sp.
GCCATCGAGGGCGGCATCAAGACCCCGGTGCCGGAGTGGGACGACCAGCTCGTCAACATCAAGCTCGAGCAGACCGCCGTGTTCGACGGCGACCGGGTGATCTACCTGGCCGGCCGGCAGACCGAGTGGCACACGGTGCGCTGATGTCGCCGGCTGCGCCATTCGCGGGCGTCGAGTTCGACAACAGCTACGCACGCCTGCCCGGGGCTTTCAGCGAGCGCATCGATCCCCGCCCGGTGGCCGGGCCGCAGCTGGTCCGGGTCAACGAGGCGCTGGCCGGCGAGCTCGGCCTGAATGCCCGCGCCCTGGCCGCTCCGGCCGGCGTCGAAATGCTGGCCGGCAATCGGTTCGTGCCCGGGTCCGAGCCGGTGGCCATGGCCTACGCCGGCCACCAATTCGGCAACTGGGTGCCGCGGCTCGGCGACGGTCGGGCGCTCCTGCTGGGCGAAGTCATCGATCGTCACGGCCGGCGTCGCGATCTGCACCTGAAGGGCTCGGGGCCGACCCGCTTCTCGCGCGGCGGCGACGGACGCGCCTCGATCGGACCGGTGGTTCGAGAGTATCTCGCCAGCGAGGCGATGGCCGCGCTGGGCATCCGCACGACCCGCGCGCTCGCCGCCGTGACCACCGGAGAGCGGGTGCTGCGCCGGGGTGGGCCGGAGCCCGGGGGCATTCTCTGCCGCGTGGCCGAAAGCCATGTCCGCGTGGGCACCTTCGAGTATTTCGCGCGCAACGGCGACACTGATGCCGTGCGCGTCCTGGCCGAATACGTGATCGAGCGACACGATCCCGAGCTGGCCGATCACGACGCGCCCTGCCTGGCCCTGTTCGAACGGGTGATCGACCGCACGGCAGACCTCGTCGCCGACTGGATGCCGGTCGGCTTCATCCACGGCGTGATGAACACCGACAACACCTCGATCGTCGGCGAGACCATCGACTACGGGCCTTTCGGCTTCATCGACGCCTTCCACGCGCAAACCGTCTACAGCTCGATCGATCGCGCTGGGCGCTACGCCTGGAACCAGCAGCCGGCGGTCGCGCACTGGAACCTGGCGCGGCTGGGCGAATGCCTGTTGCCGCTGATCGACGAGCGTTCCGAGGCCGCACTGCAGAAGCTCAACGCCGCCCTCGAGCGCTTCCCGGACCGCTTCGAGTCGCGCTTTCACCGCAATCTCTGCGCCAAGATCGGTATCGAGGACGCGCGCGAGGGCGACGTCGACCTGGCCTTCGACCTGCTCGGCCGGATGCAGGACGCCTCGGCCGATATGACGCTGACCTTTCGGCGCCTCGGCGAGCTGCCGGTCGATCACGACCGCGACGATGCCCCGGTACGCGAGTTGTTCGACACGCCCGAGCGCTTCGACGCCTGGGCGGTGACCTGGCGCGAGCGACTGCGCGCGCAGGGGTGCGAGGACGCCGAACGCCGCGCCGCAATGCAGCGCATCAACCCGGCTTTCATCCTGCGCAACCACCTGGCCCAGAGCGCGGCCGACGCGGCCGTCGAACGCCTCGATTTCGAGCCGATGCACAAGCTGTTGGACGTGCTGTCGCGGCCGTTCGACGACCAGCCCGAACACGCCGAATACGCCCGCCCGCCGGAACCCGGCGAGCGCGTGCTCGAAACCTTCTGCGGGACCTGAGGCGCCGGCAGCCAATCCGGCGCCGGGAGCTGACTCAGCGCAACCAACGCCGCAGGCTGCGATACACCGCGGGATGATGGAGCAGGCCGAGGTGTCCGGCGTCGGCCACGACCAGGCGGCGCTCGTCGGGAATCGCCAGTGCCAGCCGCGGGTCGGGATGCCGGCCCAGGGCGCTGTCGACGGGCACCAGTTCGTCGCCGAGCAGCCCGCCGAGCAGACGGCCGGCGCGGGTTCGGGCGGTCGCGGCAATGGCGAATTCGTCCACTTCGGCATTCGACGCGGGAAGCCGGCCGTGCCGCAGGTCGACAATGCCCGCGCTGCGAATGCCGCCGAGCCGCACGAAAGGCGCGCTGTAGGGGCTCATGCCCAGCAGGGATTCGAAGCGATGGCCCACCCGCTCCATCGGCGCGCCATGATGCGGCGTGCCGAGGAAGGCGATGCGTGAAACCGATTTCGCCCACGCGCGCCGGGCCGAAGTGCCCTCGTCGAGCGCGCAACGAGCGATCAACCCGCCCATGCTGTGACCGATGATCACGATGTCGGTGACCGGCACCGGCCACTGCTCGACCAGGGTTTCAATGCGCCGCGCCAGTTCCAGGCCGTTGTCCGCGATGGCCCGCCCGGAATTGTAGTGCAGGTAGAGCGGCGTATAGCCCAGCGCCCGGCCCAGCCGTTCGGGGATACCGTCGGCCCCACCCCAGTGCAGATCGTTCATGCACAGGCCGTGAGCGGCGATCAGCAGCTTGCCCGAGGGCGAGGCGATGCGTTCTGCCAGGGCCGCCGATTCCAGGACCAGCGCCTCCCCGCCGAATCGAAACGCCATGGGTATGGCCAGCGGATTGTCGCTGTCGGCAAGATGGTCGCCGAGCACCCCGTTGACGATGGCCAGCCAGCGCTCGCGTGCCGGGGAAGGCGCCGGCGGCGGCATGCGAGCCACCAGCGGGCCCAGCGCGTTGATCGAAGTGCCGACGGCGCCGTTGACCGCGCGCAGCGAGCGATAGACCATGCCGGTGATGCCGCGCGTGCCGGCCACCACCGGCGGCCCCAGGGGCATGGCGGCCCGGGCGATCGTTCCGTGTAGCTGCTCGACCATTTCGCTGGTACCGGCCACGCCGTCGACCGCCAGCCGGGCAAGGCCGTGCAGATCCGAGGCGTAGAGGTATCGTGTGGGTATCACTGGGCGATCCAGGCAGCGGGCGGCACCGATTTGGACTCCGGGCCGCCGAATTGGTTGCTTCGTGACTTTTCGCCGCGAAGTTGGGTAAAATACGCGCCCAGCCCGATCCAGTGGGGCCGTAGCTCAGTTGGGAGAGCGCAGCATTCGCATTGCTGAGGTCAGGGGTTCGACTCCCCTCGGCTCCACCACTTTACCCCGCATTTGTCATCCGCGCTGTCAGCCGGCTGCTTCCGGCGACGTCTGCGGCTGCTCGATGTAGTCGCCCTGGATGAAGTCCACGCCGGCCTGCCAGAACTCGATGACCTGATCCTCGCGCTCGACCTCGGGCATGATCACGGCGCGCTGTTGCTGGTGCGCGTGGCTGATGAAGCCCATGAACTCCCCGGCCAGTCCGGGCTGCTTGTGCAGGCTGTCGGCAAATTCCGGGGCCATGCGCAGGTAGTCGATCGGGGTGTCGTCGAGTATTCGGTGGCCCAGGTGCTTCTCGCCGATGCCGCTGACGCCGATCTGCATGCCCAGCGTCTTCAATCGCTCCATTGCGTGCCGTGTCTCGCCCGAGCGGTGCTCGAGGTCGAACACCTCGAACTCGGCGATCAGGCGCGATCCCACCTCGGGATGCCGCTGCCGGACTCGAACCAGCCATTCCAGCAGGCGCTCGGAGAGGGCCTCGGGCGAGACGTTGACGAACAGCCGCACCGGCGAGGGGTTGCCGTGGGTCGTGGTCAGGTAATGCACGCTTCGACGCAGGGTCCAGCGCTGCAGGGCGCCGATCAGCTCGTGGCGGCGCGCCACGTCCAGGAAATGTCGTGCGGGGATGAGCTTGCCGGAGTCGCTGATCAGCCGGGCCCAGGTCTGGTAATAGCTGCCCCCTTCCGGCGAGGCGGCCAACAGCGGCTGGAAAACCATTCGCAGGCGGTTGGAATGCAGGGACCGACTCAGCCGTTTGGCCAGCTGCTCGTCGCTGCCGAGTTCCTCGCGTGCCGCGCGCACGGGCCGGAACAGACGGTACTGGTTCTCGCCGCGCTCGGCCAGCTGTTCGGCAACGTGCATCGCGTCGAGCAGTGCTTCCTCGGCGCCGCGCACGCGGCGATCGAACCAGCACAAACCGATGCTGAAAGTGGCCGTCAGCCAGCGCGAGCCAATGGGGTATTCGGATTCGTTGAGCCTTACGAGCATGTCCGCCGCCCAGCGCTCGATGTCGCGCTCGCCCTCGCCGGGCCAGAGTACGCCGACGAGGCTGCTGTCGGCCAGGCGCAGGAAGATGTCGTGGTCGGCCAGCGTCTCCAGCGCGCGTTTCTCGATCAGGCCGTTGACCGTCTCCAGGCCGCCGAAGCCGAAGTGGTCGCGGCACTCGCGCCAGTTGTTGAAGTAGATGCAGGCCACTCCGTGTGGATGCTGGGCCGGGTCGTTGATGAACTGGCGGTAGCGGAACTCGGCAAAGCGCAGGAACTTGCGCCGCGCGCGTCGCGTGCTCGCGTGAGCGTCGATCAGTCGCGCGCTGCCGACCTGCTTCGCCTTGTCGGTCGCGCCTTCTCGATCAGTCGAATCGGTCAATGCTCAGCCCTTCCGGCGCATCGTCGGCGCTGCGGCTGCGCGAGGTACGAATGGCCAGCCCGAGATCGTTGCGCGAATCGGCGTGTTCGAGGGCTTGTTCTTCCGTGATCCGTCCATCCTTGTAGAGCTTCAGCAGGGCCTGGTCGAAGGTCTGCATGCCGGCCTGTCCGCCTTCCTTCATGGCGTCCTTGATGCTGTCGATGTCGTTCTTGAGGATCAGGTCGGCGACGTAGGGCGTGCGGATCAGCACCTCGACGGCCGGCACGCGCTTGCCGTCGGACGACGGCACCAGGCGCTGGCTTATGATCGCGCGCAGGTGCTCGGACAGGTCGACGAACAGCTGGTGGTGGGCCGACTCCGGGAAGAAGTTGATGATGCGGTCCAGCGTCTGGTTGGCGTTGTTGGCGTGCAGCGTCGACAGGCACAGGTGGCCGGTCTCGGCGTAGCTGATGGCGTGTTTCATCGTCTCGCGGTCGCGGATCTCGCCGATCAGGATCACGTCGGGCGCCTCGCGCATTGCGTTCTTGAGCGCATTGGTGTAGCTGAGCGTGTCCAGGCCCAGCTCGCGCTGGTCGACGATCGACTTCTTGTGCTGGTGCAGGAACTCGATCGGTTCCTCGATGGTGAGGATGTGGCCGGACTTGTGCTCGTTGCGATGGTCGATCATCGAGGCCAGCGTGGTCGACTTGCCCGAGCCGGTGGCGCCGACGACCAGGATCAGCCCGCGCGGCTCCATGATCAGGTTCTTGAGAATCGGCGGCAGGTTCAGGTCCTCGATGGACGGGATTTCGCTCTTGATGTAGCGAATCACCATCGCTACTGAACCGCGCTGGCGAAACAGGTTGACCCGGAAGCGGCCCAGGGAATCGAGCGCGATCGCCAGGTTGAGCTCCATTTCCGCCTCGAAGGTGGCGACCTGCTTGTCGTTGAGCAGCGAATAGGCCAGCTTGCGAACCTCCTGGGACGACAGCTTGTCCTGGCCCAGGCGGCGCGTCTCGCCCTCGATCTTGATGCCCGCCGGCGTACCGGCGCTGAAGAACAGGTCCGACGCGTTGTGCTTGACCATCGTTCGCAGGTATGTCTCGATCTCCATGCCGCCTCCTGATCGTATACGGGCAGCATAGAAAAGCCCCCGCTTCGATGCAATGTACATCGCTGACAGGGTAATATCACGACCATGGTCGATCAGTCGATTCGCGAGGGGCGGTCGCCGTCGCCGAACGGGAACAAGGGGAAGTCATGTTTCGGCAGTCGCGACCTGCAGGCCACGCCCTGCTGATCTCGGTCCTTCGGACGACCGCGCTGATGCTGGCGTGGATTTTCCTGTGGCGTGTCTCGGCCGTCATGGAGTACGCCCCGCATGCCAGCATCTGGTTTCCCCCGGCCGGCCTGACGCTGGCCGCCTTCCTGGTTCACGGCCTGCGCGCGACGGTCGCCGTGGCGCCCGCTGCCGTGATCGTGACCTTCTGGGCCGCCGCCCTGTACGGTCTCGACCAGGCGTTTTCGGAAACCCTGCTCGGGGGCGTGTTGTTCGCATTCGCCCACTGCGCCGCCTTCGGGGCGGGCGCGCTGGTCCTGCGATGGCTCGGACGCCGCCGGCCGGGGCCGTCCCTGCCGGCTTTCGTCATTGCCTTCCTGGTCGTGGCGTCCGCCTCGGCGCTGCTTGCCGCCACGCTCGGCATCGAAGCCCTGGTGCTCGGCGGGTCGCTGGAACGACCCCAGAGCGTCGGCCTGTGGCTGCCCTGGTGGATCGGCGACATGGCGGCCGCGGTGGCGCTCACCCCGTTCTTCGCCGGCCTGCTGGGCGCCGGCCATGATCTTGCCCTGCGCTGGTTTCCCATCATCGACCTGCCGGCGACCCGTGCCGCCCTGGGGCCGTGGCTGGGCAAGCTCGTGTCCCTGCTGTTGCTGCTGGCGTTCATCATGGTCTTCACCGCCGTGTTCGGCCGTGACGAGCTGCTCGCCTTCGCGGTGTTCTTCCTGATCATCCCCCAGATGTGGATCACCTACACCGAATCGGCTTTCCGCGTGGCCGTCTCCCTGGTCATGTTCAGCACGGCGATCGCGTTGAGCGTGGGCCTGCTCGGCCTCGATGAGCAGGCGATGGTCTACCAGTTCGCCATCACCGTGATCGCCGCCAGCACCTGGTTCGGGTTGGCGGTGCCCACGCTGGTCGAACAGAACCGCCGCCTGCGCAAGATCACCGAAGCCGATGACCTCACCGGCGTGACCAGTCGTAGCTACTTCTTCGAGCGCTCGCGCGAGGAGCTCGACATCCTGCGCAGTCGCGGCGCCAGCGCGGCGCTCGTGATATTCGACATCGACCGCTTCAAGGAGATCAACGATCAGTACGGTCACTTCGCCGGCGACGCCACCCTGCGCCGGGTCGCCGAAGCCATCGGCAAGAAGCTGAGACACGAGGACCTGTTCGGACGTTTCGGCGGCGACGAGTTCATGGTGCTCATGCGCGAGTGCACCGGTCGGCGCGCCTTCGAGCGCGCCGAAGAACTGCGGCTGGCCATGCACGATATCCAGCTCCCGCAATTGGACGCGACCCTGTCGGGTACCTTCAGCGTCGTCGAGATCGGGCCCGCCGAATCGATCACACGGGCCTTCGACCGCGCCGATACCCTGCTGCTCGAGGCCAAGCGTGCCGGACGCGACCGCGTGGCCTACGCGCCCGATTGACCAGCCGCCCGACCGGGCCCCTGCGCCATAATGGCCGCATGAGCACCAATATCCTGATCACCGGCGCCAGTTCCGGGCTGGGCCGCGGCATGGCGCGGGCGTTTGCCGCCAGGGGCTGCAACCTGGCACTCTGCGCCCGCCGCACCGAACGCCTCGAGGCGCTGCGCGAGGAGCTGACCGGGAAGCACCCCATCCGCGTCGAACTGCGCGCGCTCGACGTCAACGACCACGACCGCGTATTCGAAGTCTTCAGGGACTTCGCCCGCAGCCTCGGCCGCCTCGACCGCGTCGTCGTCAACGCCGGCGTCGGCGACGGGCGGCGTATCGGCACCGGGCGTTTCGATCACAACCGCAAGGTCATGGAAACCAACCTGGTCGCCGGCCTGGCGCAGTGCGAGGCCGCCGTCGAGATCTTCCGCGAGCAGAATCACGGCCACCTCGTCCTGGTCTCGTCGATGAGCGCCGTGCGCGGCCTGCCCGGCCACATGACCACATACGCCGCCAGCAAGGCCGGCCTGGCCCACCTCGCCGAAGGCATCCGCGCGGAACTGATGAAGACCCCCATCCGGGTGACCACCCTACTGCCCGGCTTCATCCGCACCGAGCTCAACCAAGACGCCGGCAAGATGCCCTTCGAGGTCGACGAGGTCACCGGCAGCCGGGCCATGGTCAAGGCCATCGAACGCGCCCCCGCCATCGCCTGCGTGCCGCCCTGGCCCTGGCGGCCCATCGGGTGGGTGATGAAGATCCTGCCGTTGAGGGTGATCGCGAAGAACGCGTGAGGTTGGGGTCTGGTGTTTTGGTTCTTTGGTGTTTTGGTGTTTTGGTTTTTTTGTGCGGCGCGGAGCGCTTGCCGGCCAGCCAGCACGAATCTGCTAACGTAAAACCCTCGGAACCAGGGAGAACCACATGCGCCGCTGGAACGGCTGGGGCGAGGCGTCGGTCGAGATGGCCCTGCCGGCCTCGGCGGAGTCTTTGCTGGTCGAACTGCTGGGTCCTTCGGCGCCCCTGGTCGACGCGAAACTCGCCGACGTGGTCGCGCGCGTTCCTCAATCGCGCCTGGCGGGCATCGACCACGCCCTGCTGGAGTTCGACGTGGAAACGCGCGTGCGCCACGCCCGCGGCCAGAGTCTGCCGGACTGGCTGGCCCTGCGCTCGGGGCAGATCGGCGTCTTT
>CAZSGS010000101.1:0-6340 GCA_964606365.1 uncultured Wenzhouxiangella sp.
GTTTGCGAAGCGCTGGTGCAGGCGCTTTGTGATCTGTTCGACACCCCCGAGGTGCGCGATCAACTGCTGGCGCTTTCGGCCGACGATCTCGCCAGGCAGCTGGTCGCCGGTACGCCGAAGCGGCCGATCAGCCTGGAGAAGTTTCTCAGCCCGTCGCGCTACGCCATACCGCCACTGCCCAATACCTTCTTCACGCGGGACGCCACGATGTGCGTCAACGACCGCATCATCATCGGCTCCATGGCTTTCCGGGCGCGCACGGCCGAGGCGCTGCTGCTCAAGGCGGTGTTCAAGTATCACCCGGACATTCACTCCTCCGGGTTCTATTTCGACGGCACCGACAACCGCAACTCGGAGGTCACCATCGAAGGCGGCGACCTGCTGGTGATTCGCGAGGATCTGGCGGTCGTCGGCTACAGCGAGCGAACCTCGCTGGCCGGCATCGACCAGTTGATGCGCTCGATCGCTTCACAGGGGCCGATCAGCAATTTCATCGTGGTCGAGATTCCCAAGACGCGGGCGACGATTCACCTGGACATGATCTTCACCATGGTCGATCACGACAAGTGCGTGGTGTTTCCGCCCCTGATCACCGGTGCCAACCGCTCGCGCGCCTTCCACTGCGCCTTCAACGGCGGGCCGGACGCGAAAATCACCGAATACCGCGACGTGCTCGGCGCGCTGTCGGCCCTGGGCGTGGACCTGGCGCCGATCAACTGCGGCGGCGAACAGGAGTTCCACCAGGAACGCGAGCAGTGGGCCAGCGGCGCCAATTTCTTCGCCTTCGGCCCGGGCCAGATCCTGGGCTACCGGCACAATCGCTACACCGTCGAAGCGCTCTCGGGCGCCGGCTTCAACGTCGTCGATGCGCCCGAGCTGATCGCCGGACGACGCACGATCGGCCCGGACGAGCGTGTCGTGGTGACGATCGGCGGCGCGGAGCTTTCGCGCGGCGGCGGCGGTTGCCGGTGCATGACCATGCCGGTCGCGCGCGATCGAGTCTGATCCGCGGCCCGTTATTGACGCCGATCAAGGCCGCACTTGAAAGTGCGTGCCAATCTGCCATGATGAAGTTTCGCCGCTGAATCACAGAGGGAGCGCGGCATGGCAGGGACATCGAAGTTTGGCTCGATCATTCGCCGGCACGCGTTGATCCTCGGCGTAGCGGTCGGCGGCGGCTTGCTGTTGATGGTGGCCGCAAGCCTGGCCGCGCCCGGCGAGGATGACGCCGCGGCCGTTTCCGACGACGCCCGGGCCTGCCTGGTCTGCCACGGGCCGAACGCCGCACTGCCGGCCGACGACATCCTGCACTCGAGCCACGCGTCGTTGTTCGGCGACGGCGGGCAGTCCTGCGCGGCCTGTCACGGGCCCAGCCGGGATCACTTTTCGGTCGATGAAGACGGCACTCGGCCGCTGCCGGACCGACCGTTCGGCGATGCCGACACGCCGGAAGCGGCCAACGCCACCTGCATGAACTGTCATGCCGCCCAGGTCGGCCCGCACTGGAGCGGCAGCGCGCACGAGTTCGAGGAACTGGCCTGCACGGATTGCCACACGGTCCACGAGCGGGAAGGGGATCCGGCGCTCGATCCCGACCGCCAGGTTTCGGCCTGTTTCGACTGCCACCAGCGCGAGCGCGCCGAGTTCCAGCGCCCGCACCGCCACCCCGTCAGCACCAGCGAGTTCGCTTCGGATACCGGGTTGCTCGACTGCAGCGACTGTCACGACGCCCACGGCAGCGCGTCGCCGGCCAGCCTCAATCGCACCACGCTCAACGAATCCTGCTACGACTGCCACGCCGAGCTGCGCGGCCCCTTCCTGTGGGAGCACGCGCCGGTCAGGGAGGACTGCAGCAGCTGCCACCTGCCGCACGGGGGGATCCACGACGCCCTGCTGCGGCAGCGCCCGCCGCAGCTTTGCCAGCAGTGTCACCTGGCGCAGTTCCATCCCAGTACGGTGCGAAGCGGCAGCGGGCTGCCGCCGAACGGCGCCGATGCCAACCTGCTCGGCCAGTCCTGCATGAACTGTCACAGTGCGGTTCACGGCTCCAATCACCCTTCCTCGCCCGGGTTCACGCGCTGATGCGTCGCGCAACGGCAGCCACATCGTTCGCGCTGTGTCTGGCGGCCTCGGCCGTGGGGATGCCGGCTTTCGGGCAGGCGCCGCGCTTGTTCGGCCAGATCGACCTGGGCCTGGCCTGGCTCGAAGACGACGCCGCGCTGTACGGGCGCTACTCGGGCCTGGATGAGAACGGATTGGCGCCCCTGCTGTCGTTTTCGCTTCAGCACCCCGGCGAACGGCCCGGGGATTGGCGGTTGCGGCTGGACGGTGCCCGGCTCGGCCTCGACTCGAGGCGGCTGAGCGTGCGTGCCGACCGCGCCGGGCGCCAGTCCGTTTCCCTGACGTGGCGCGAACTGCCGAACTGGACGCTGTCCGGTGGCCGCACACCGTTCTCGCTCGACGCGGCCGGCCGGCACGTGCTGCCGGGCGACTGGCAGGGCCTGCAGACGACGGCCGGGCTGTCCGAATCAGCGGCGGCACTCAATGCCGTCGAGATTCGGTCGCAGCGAAAGCGCTTCGATCTGGGCTTTCGACAGCGATTTCGCGAGCGCTGGCGCGTCGAGGTCGACGCCAGCGAGGAGCGGCGCGACGGCAATCGGCTCATCGGCGCAATCTTCGGCTACAGCGGGGGCAACCCGCGGGGAATGCTCCTGCCGGCGGTGGTCGACGACCGCACGCAGCGGATCGAAAGCCGCGTGACCTACAGCGACCCGGCCGGCCACCAGTTGGGCCTGGCCTGGTACGGCTCCTTCTACAGCAATGATCGCGACGCGGTCACTTTCGACAACGCGTTCGCGGCCCACCCCCAGTGGGCGGCTGGAACGGGCTATCCCGCTGGTTCGGGCCGCCTGGCCGATTACCCGGACAACGCGGCTCATCAGTTGAGGGCCTTCGGCAACTGGAAGCTGGGAGAGCGCGCGCGGCTGGGTGCGGATGTGGCCGTCGGCCGGATGCGGCAGAACGATCTGCTGCTTCCCTACACGATCAATCCGGGCCTGGTGGTCGATCAGCCGCTGCCCGTCACCCGGCTCGACGCGGAGATGCACACCAGGCTGGCCAATCTTCGCCTGGTCTCACCCTGGACCGACCGGGGCAGCCTGGTGGTCAATTATCGCTTCGACGAGCGCGACAACCGGACCCCGTCGCTGGAATGGCAGATCGTCGGGGCCGATTCGCAGAACCAGCGCCCGCCGGAGGAAACGCGCATCAATCTCCCCTACAGCCTGCGCCGACAGACCCTCGATTTCGACAGCCGCTGGCGTTTGTCCGGCAGGCAAAGACTGGTTGCGGGGCTGGCGTTCCGGCGCGAGGATCGTGACGACTTCGCCGAGGTCGCGCAATTCGACGAGTGGGGCGCTGAACTCGGCTGGCGCGGGCGGCTGGGGTCGTTCGTTCGCGTTCGTGTCGACGCGGAACGCGCTTCCCGGCGCTTCGACGAGTACCGGGGCAAGGCACCTTACCGAGCCGGACGGTTGCCCGCAAGCGTGGATCCGGACGACTTCGAGAATCATCCCGAGCTGCGCAAGTACAACGTCGCCGATCGCGACCGCAGCGGCCTGAGGCTGAGGCTGGACGCCCAGCCCACCGCGCGCCTGAGCCTGGGTCTGAACGCACGCTATAACCGCGACGACTACGACGACGCGCGTTTCGGGCTGGAGCGCGCCCGGGTCCGCTCGATCAGCGCGGATGCCGGCTGGCAGCTCGCGGCGCGCGTCAGCCTCACCGGGATGATCTCCAGCGACCGCTATCGGGCCGATCAGTCCGGCCGCGACTGGCCGGGTTTCGCGCCGGAGCTCGCCTTCGACCCCTCGAGAGACTGGTGGGCCAGTCACGATGACCGCGTCGAAACCGCCAGCCTGTCACTGGTCTGGCGGGATGCCGCGTTCGCCAGGCGGGCTGTCGCGCTGCTCGGGCTCGACGGGCGCGTGGATCTGGGGGCCGAATGGGTCGACGTGCACGCGCGCGGCAACATCGAGGTCAGCGCGGCCGACGGGTTGTCCGTCGAGCCCTTGCCGGCCACGTCGAGCCGGCGCCGTGCCTTGGCCGCGTGGGCTCGCATGCGGTTGACCGGCGGCTGGCGCATGCAGTTGCGCCTCGAGCACGAGCGTTATCGAGCGCGCGACTTCGCCCACGACGGGATCGAAATCGACAGCGTGGCGAACCTGCTGCTGCTTGGCCGGCGGGCGCCCGACTACTCGCTCACCGCCGTGCTGGCGACGCTGCGCTACCGTTTCTGAAGCGTCATTCCTCTTCCGCGAGCTTGCCCAGCAGGTATTGCTCGGCCATCTGCCAGGCGCGTTCGGAATGATCGCTTCCGTAGCCCTTGGTGCGCATGCCCTCGGTCGCTTCGGTGCCGCACCAGGGTTCGAGCACGTCCGGCGGCGTCGGGTGTTGTTCGATGTAGTCGGTAAAGTCGTAGACCTTGCCTTCGATCGCCATCCAGCAGTCGTCCAGTTCGTCGTGCTCGGCCACTTCGGCGAGGGTGTAGCTGGTCTCCTCGCCGGTATCGGGCGTGCCGGCCCGGGCGTCGGGCGCGAGTGCGTCGAGCGCGGCGATGGTCAGGATCGAGGCCCAGAAGGCGACGAAGATCGTGTAGACAAGCTGTTTCATAGCAGCTGGAACTCCTCGGTGTGAATTCTGGAGGCGGGAATACCCGCGGCGGCGGCATGGTGACGAACCAGGGCGTTGAGCTGGTCGGGGCCGCAGATATAAAGGCTGCGCTCGGCCATGTCGGGGCAGGCCGAGCGAAGATATTCCTCGGATACCGGGCCTTCCCGGTAGAAATAGTGGACGTTCAAGCGGAATCCTTCGAGCTTCTCGGCCAGGTCGCGTAGTTCTTCGGCAAAGATCTCTCGCGGCGGATCCTGGACGCAGAAGATCAGGCACACGTCGGCGGGTTCGCCGCGTCGAAGCAGGTGGCGCATGCGCGCCAGGAAGGGCGTGATGCCGATACCGCCGGCCACCCAGAGTTCGGGTTCGTCCACCCGGTCGGGCGAGAGGAAGAAGCGCCCGTAGGGGCCCTCGACACGCGCCCGGGTGCCCGGCCGGAGCGTCTGCGCCGCCCGGCTGGCGTCGCCCAGGGCCTTGATCGCGATGCGCAAGTGATCCTCGTCCGGCGAGGAGGACAGCGTGTAGGGGTGTTCTTCGCCGCGGCCGGCTTCCAGCGAGCCATCCTCGAGCGTGAGGTAGACGAAGTTGCCGGCCTCGTGCCGGAGTGAGCGGCCGCGCGGGGCGAGGCTCAGTTCCACGACGCTGTTGTCCACGGACGTCACGTCGCTGACGCTGTATTCCAGGCGGCCGACCCGCCGTGAAAACACGAAGCGCCAGCCCACCGCCGCAATCGCGAGCAGGGCCAGGAGCGACCACAGCGCGACGTCCAGCCACTGGGGCAGGCCGCGCGAAAGCCAGAAGTTGTGCAGCAGTGCCAGCGCCACGGCCGGCCCGGCGAGTCGGTGGACTTTTTTCCAGCGCTCGTAACGCGGGGGGCCGAAGAACGAAAAGCTCGGCGCCAGGAAGATCATCATCAGGACCAGGGCCGCCCAGCCGCTCCAGCTGGCCAGGTTCGACAGCGGTGGAAAGAGCGTGTTCGCTGCCGCCGAGACGCCGGCACCCGATGCGGAAAGGGCCAGCAAAACGGGATGAGCCATCAGGAGGATCAGCGACCAGGCGCCGAGCAGGTGGTGAGTGCGCCACAGCCGGGTCAGGCCGCCGAACGGTTTGTCGAAGCCGGGCACTCGGGCGCTGAGGATGGCGGCCAGCAGCAGCATCGTCAGTCCCGCGACTCCGGTCAGTCGCCCGGCACTGTTGAGTAGTGCCGGCGTCGAGGCCAGGTCTCCGCGCCCCAGCGTGGCCAGGAACAGCAGCGACGGCAGCAGGGCGGCCATCCAGACCAGGCGGTGCGCGCTTCGGGCCGACATGAATTCCTCGTCAGAACATTGTGCCAGTGCCTGCAATGTACCAGAGCCCGGCCTGGCTCGTGGATCCGCCGGGGCCCGCCACCGGCGGCGGTGTGCATACCAGGGGCTACGGTATCGGCGAGCACTTCATGTTTAAATAAAGATATATATCAACGATATACACGAAGAACCTCACCTTCTGCCTCATCCACGAGCAGGTACAGCGCGCCGTCGGGTCCGACCCTGACGTCCCGCAACCGGCGGTCGATTGCGAGTCCGAGCGCTTCGTCCGAAACAACTTGGTCGCCGTCGAGAGCGATGCGGCGTATGGTCTTTTCCACCAGGCTGGCGACCAGCAGGTCGCCGCGCCAGTCGGGGAACAT
>CAZSGS010000101.1:6350-8114 GCA_964606365.1 uncultured Wenzhouxiangella sp.
CGTAGCGGGACATTCCGGCCGGGGCGATGGACGGGGTCCAGTCGATGCGGGGGTCGGTCATTCCGGGGCGGCTGGAGAAAGGCGACACGCGCGCGCCGGAGTAGTCCACGCCGTGGGTGGCCACCGGCCAGCCGTAGTTGGTGCCGGGTCGGATCAGGTTGAGTTCGTCGCCGCCGCGCGGGCCGTGTTCGTGCGACCACACGCGCCCGCTGGCGGGTTCCACGACCAGGCCCTGTGGATTGCGATGCCCCAGGGTATGGATCGCCGGCAGGGCATCTTCGCGCCGTGCGAACGGGTTGTCGTCGGGCACGCTGCCGTCGTCGTTGAGGCGCACGATTTTGCCGAGGTGGCTGTCGAGCCGTTGCGCGTGTTCGCGGTAGTCGAAGCCGTCGCCGATGCTGACGAGCAGGGTGCCGTCGGGCAGGAACGCCATGCGACCGCCATAGTGAACCGGCGTGTCCTTCTCCGGGGCGGCGGTGAACACGACCTCGTTGTCGGTCCAGCGTCCGCCGACCAGGCGGCCGCGGACGACGCGCGTGGCGTTGGCCGAAGCCGTGCCGTGCGCCAGCGTCAGGTAGATCCAGCCGTTGTCGGCGTAGTCGGGGTGCAGGGCCAGCCCCATCAGGCCGCCCTGGCTGGCTGCATGTACTTCGGGCAGGCCCTCGACCGGGGCGTCGCGCAGGCGACCGTCGGAATCGATGACGCGCAGCCGACCCGGGCGTTCGGTCACCAGCGCCCGCCCATCGGGCAGAAAGACCAGCGACCAGGGGTGCTCGAGCGGACCGGCAAACGACTCGACCTCGAGTTCCTTCGCGGCGATGCCGGAGGAGAGCAACAGCAGCAGGGATAGCATAAGAATCCGGGTCATTCCGGTCTCCTCGACGGGCGTTTCGAACGCAAGATAGCAGAATCTTCCTGAAGTGCTGGTAGTCTGTCCGCATCGTTCAACACGAAGGCGTTATCGATGAAGGCGCTCGGTTGGTTTCTGGCCTGGCTGGCGGCGGTGCTGGTGACCGCCATCGGCGGCAGCGTCGTCCAGACGCAGATCAACATCGCCCGCGTTGTCGAACTGGGGGTGCCGGTGGGGCTCGGCGAGCGGCTCGAGACGACGCTACAGGACCTCGCCGGCTTCGCACCGCTGTGGGCGATCATCGTCGCGGCCGGACTGCTGGTGGCCCTGCTGGTCGCCAGTGCCCTGGTCCATCGCTGGCGCCGTTTTCCCGTCGGCCTGCATGTGCTGGCCGGCTTCGCCGCACCGCTTGCCGCCGTGCTGATCATGGACGCGATGCTGCCGATCACGGCCATTGCCGCGGCACGAACCGGCACTGGTGCCGTGTTGATCAGTCTGCCCGGGGGCGTCGGCGGTTGGCTCTATGCCCGGTTGCTGTCTCAGCGACAGAAGGGCCAGACCTTCCACCAGGCCGCACAGCGCAGCCCGTCTTCGCAGTCGGGCAGCTGACGGGCATAGCGATCGGCCCGGTCGGCGACCTCGCGAGCGGTCTGCTGCACCTTGGCTTTGTCGCGCCAGCTGCCGCGTTCGTAGCCGGTACGGCCCTCGTGATAGGCCAGGTAGAGCCTGTAGGCATCGTCGCGGGGAATGCCCAGGTGACGATGGCTGGTGTAGTTGTACCAGCCAATGAAATCCAGTGCGTCGGCCATGTCGGCGCGGCTGGTGAACCAGGCCGACTGCCCCGTCATTTCGAGGTACTCTGCCCAGGCCGGATCCTGTGCCTGGGCGTAGCCGGCGGCCGAGGACGGTCGCCG
>CAZSGS010000102.1:0-4477 GCA_964606365.1 uncultured Wenzhouxiangella sp.
TTTCTGGAAAAGACAATGGCAAGGCTAAGAGAATTCTACAAGGACGAAGTCGTCGGAAAGCTGACCGAAAAGTTCGGCTATTCCAACCCGATGGAAGTACCGAGGGTCGTAAAGATCACGGTCAATATGGGTGTTGGCGAGGCGGTCGGTGACAAGAAGGTCATCGAGCACGCCGTGTCCGACATGGCCAAGATTGCCGGGCAGCAACCGGTGATCACCAGGGCCCGCAAGTCGGTTGCCAGCTTCAAGATCCGCGATGACTACCCGATCGGTTGCATGGTCACGCTCAGGCGGGAACGCATGTATGAGTTTCTCGATCGCCTGGTCAATATCGCGTTGCCGCGCGTGCGCGACTTTCGCGGCATTCCGCGCAAGTCGTTCGACGGTCGGGGGAACTACAACCTGGGCGTGAAGGAACAGATCATCTTTCCGGAGATCAACTACGACCAGGTAGACACGCTTCGAGGGATGGATATCGCCATCACGACCTCTGCGGCGAATGACGAAGAAGGCCTGGCCTTGCTGGAAGCATTTGGCTTCCCTTTCCGGGCCAAGTAAGGAGTTTATAGAGTATGGCTAAGGTTTCCATGGTTGAACGAGACGTGCGTCGAGCCAAGCTTGCGGACAAGTACGCCGAGAAGCGGAAGGAGCTCAAGCGTGTCATTGCTGATCCCGAAGCGGATTTCGAGGAGAAGCAGGATGCGATGCACAAGCTGAACAAACTGCCGCGCGACTCGTCGCCGGTCCGTGGTCGCAACCGCTGCCGCCAGACCGGACGGCCGCGTGGCTATTATCGCAAGTTCGGACTTGGCCGCAACAAGCTGCGTGAAGCGGCGATGCGTGGCGATATTCCGGGTCTGCGCAAAGCGAGCTGGTAAGGAGAAAGAGCAATGAGCATGAGTGATCCCATTGCCGATATGCTGGCACGTATCAAGAACGCGCAGTCGGTGAACAAGCGCACGGTCAGTATGCCGGCGTCGAAGGCGAAGATTGCCATTTCCGACGTTCTCAAGGACGAAGGTTATATCCGTGACTTCCGGGTCGAAGAGGATGGCGCCAAGCGCGAACTGACGATCGAGCTGAAGTACGTGGACGGTCGGGGCGTGATCGATCGCCTGGATCGATACAGCCGCCCGAGTCGCCGCCGTTACTTCGGCAAGGACGAACTTCCGCGCGTTCTCAATGGACTGGGCGTGGCCATCGTAAGCACATCGCACGGCGTGATGTCCGATCGCCAGGCGCGAGCGGAAGGGCACGGCGGTGAAGTGCTCTGCCTGATCGCCTGATTGAGTTTTCGGAGAGACTAAAATGTCGAGAATTGCAAACGCCCCGATTTCGCTGCCCAAGGGGGTCGAGTTCAACCACGCCGATGGTGTGGTCAAGGTCAAGGGCGCCAAGGGTGAGCTGGAAATGCAGATGCACCCGACCGTATCGCTCAGTGTCGATGACGGGACAGTGAGCGTTGCTCCTGACGAATCCGGCACGATGGCAATGGCCGGAACGATGCGCGCGCTGATCGCCAACATGGTGCAGGGCGTTACCGAAGGATTCGAGAAGAAGCTCGAGCTCCGGGGCGTGGGCTATCGTGCACAGATGCAGGGCAAGAAGCTGAACCTGCAGCTGGGCTTCAGTCACCCGGTCGAGTTCGAGGTTCCGGACGGTGTGGATATCGAGACGCCCAGCCAGACCGAGATCCTGATCAAGGGTAGCAACAAGCAGCTCGTCGGCCAGGTTGCTGCCGAGATCCGTGCCCATCGACCCCCGGAGCCCTACAAGGGTAAGGGCGTTCGCTACGCCGGTGAGCGTGTCGTGATGAAGGAAGCCAAGAAGGCCTGAGGAAGCGATCATGAAGGACAAGAATCAATCCAGACTGCGTCGCGCGCGCAAGAACCGCGCCCGCATCACGCGTTCGGGACAGGCACGGCTGTCCGTGCATCGTTCGGGACGGCACATTTACGCGCAGGTCATTGCGGCGGGCGGTCAGCACACGATCGCTGCGGCATCGACCCTGCAGAAGGACGTTGCCGAGGGCTTGAAGAGCACCTGCAGCGTGGAAGCTGCCCAGGCAGTCGGCAAGAAGGTTGCCGAGCGCACTCTCGAGGCCGGTGTCGACGGCGTTGCTTTCGACCGCTCGGGTTTCAGGTATCACGGACGGGTCAGGGCGCTGGCAGATGCTGCGCGTGAAGCCGGTTTGAAGTTTTAACGCTAACGGAATTCATCATGGCTAGAGAAAACAGCACCGACGATTTCATCGAGAAGCTGGTCGCGGTCAACCGTGTGGTCAAGGTCGTCAAGGGTGGCCGCCAGTTCAGCTTTACCGCGCTCGCCGTTGTCGGCGACGGTGAAGGCAAGGTCGGCTTCGGATATGGCAAGGCGCGGGAAGTGCCGCTGGCCATTCAGAAAGCGATGGAACGCGCGCGTCGCGACATGGTGCGCATCTCTCTCAACGAAGGCACCCTCTGGCACCCGGTGAAGTCCCGCCATAGCGGGTCGCGAATCTACATGCAGCCTGCGTCGGAAGGTACCGGCGTGATCGCCGGCGGGCCGATGCGTGCCGTATTCGAGGCCGTCGGCGTACACAACGTTCTGGCCAAGAGCCTGGGTTCGAACAACCCCATCAACCTCGTGCGCGCCACTGTGAAGGGCCTGCAGGCCATGGTGTCGCCGGAGAAGGTCGCCATAAAGCGCGGCAAGCCGATTGAGGAGGTCCTGGAATATCATGGCTAAGAAGAGCGCCGGAAAGATCCGTGTAACACTGGTTCGCTCGATCAACAGCACGATCGGCAAGCACCGTGACACCGTACGCGGTCTCGGACTGAGACGTATGCACCATACGGTCGAACTCGAGGATACGCCGGCTGTTCGCGGCATGATTCGCAAGGTTGACTACCTGGTGCAGGTGGAAGAAGCCTGAACTCTAATTTGGACGGTGACATGAAACTCAATTCGATTCAGCCCGCAGAAGGAAGTCGCAGCGAACGCAAGCGCGTTGGCCGTGGTATCGGTTCCGGACTGGGCAAGACTGCAGGACGGGGTCACAAGGGCCAGAAGGCGCGTTCCGGCGGCTATCACAAGGTCGGCTTCGAAGGCGGCCAGATGCCGCTGCAGCGCCGGGTGCCCAAGGTCGGCTTCCGGTCGGCCGTCAATCGCCATACGGCGGAACTGCGCCTCTACCAGATCAATGCGATGGACGCCGAGGTCATCGACCTCGACGCCCTGAAGCAGGCCGGCCTGGTCAGCAAGGCCGTTCGCAAGGTGCGCCTGGTGAACACCGGCGCGATCGAGCGCGCGGTCAGCGTACGCGGTATCCACGTGACCGCCGGGGCGGCGAAGGCGATCGAGGCCGCAGGCGGCAAGGTCGAGTAATGGCAAGCAATACCTCTGAAATGGCCGGAATGCTCGGCGGAATTGGTCGGCTCAAGGAGTTGCGCCAGCGCCTTTTCGTGGTGCTGGTCGCCCTGCTGATTTTCCGTTTCGGGACGTTCATCCCCGTTCCCGGCATCAATCCGATTGCGCTGGTCGAGCTGATGGACATGTCCAGCGGCACCATCGTCGACGTGTTCAACATGTTCTCCGGCGGCGCGCTCGGGCGATTCTCGATCTTCGCCCTCGGCGTGATGCCCTATATCTCGGCGGCGATCATCATCCAGTTGATGAGTCACGCCATTCCGCAGTTGCAGCAGCTTCGCAAGGAAGGCGAGTCGGGAAGGCGCAAGATCACCCAGTACACGCGGTATTTCACCGTCGTACTGGCCGCGTTCCAGTCCTTCGGCGTTGCCGTTGCCCTGCAGAGCCAGAGTGCCGGAGCGGATCTTCCGGTCGTGATTTCGCCGGGCCCGGGATTCGTCCTGGCCGCGGTGATCACGCTGACCGCCGGCACGGTGTTCCTGATGTGGCTGGGCGAGCAGATAACCGAGCGTGGCATCGGCAATGGTATTTCCATTCTGATCTTCGCCGGCATCGTCGCCGAGTTGCCGCGCGCCATCGGTTCGACGCTCGAACTGGTGCGAACGGGTCAGCTAGGCATTCTGGCGGCCACGTTCCTCCTCGTGCTGGCGCTGGCAGTGACCGCCTTCGTGGTGTTCGTCGAGCGCGGGCAGCGTCGGATTACGGTCAACTATGCGCAACGACAGGGTCGGCAGGCGTACCGAAGCCAGTCGACGCACCTTCCCCTGAAGGTCAACATGGCGGGTGTCATTCCGGCCATTTTCGCCTCCAGCCTGGTCATGTTCCCGGCGACCATCTCGACCTGGTTCGGTCAGGCTGGCGATTCCGGTTGGCTGCAGGCAATCTCGCAGCAGCTGAGCCCGGGCCAGCCGATCTATATCGCGATTTTCGGCGGCATGGTGATGTTTTTCTGCTTTTTCTATACGGCCATCGTCTTCAATTCGAAGGAGACGGCCGATAACCTGAAGAAGTCAGGCGCATTCATCCCGGGCATTCGGCCGGGGCGACAGACGGCCGAGTATATCGACTA
>CAZSGS010000102.1:4487-7948 GCA_964606365.1 uncultured Wenzhouxiangella sp.
GCTGACGCTGGTCGGTGCGTTCTACCTGGCGGCGGTCTGTCTCCTGCCGGAATTCCTGATCATGCAGTGGAATGTCCCGTTCTATTTCGGGGGAACGTCGCTGTTGATTATCGTGATTGTCAGCATGGATTTCATGGCCCAGCTGCAGGCGCACCTGATGTCGCATCAGTACGACAGCCTGCTGAAGAAGTCCAACCTGAAAGGGTATGGTCGAAGTGGCGTCGTTCGCCGCTGATGTGATGGCCGTCACGCGGCCGGAATGATTGGAGATCGGAAATGAAGGTTCAGGCATCAGTCAAGAAGATTTGCCGCCACTGCAAGGTGGTTCGACGGAACGGTGTGGTCTACGTGATCTGCACCGACCCGAAGCACAAGCAGCGGCAGGGATAAAATAATGCCGCTCGGCGGGGTTGGCAATATCCGGAAAATCCGGTAGAATTGCTGGTTTGCGTCGAGCGGGCATAATGGTTTACGGAGCAAGCAAATGGCACGTATAGCAGGCGTCAATCTGCCGGTCCAGAAACATACCTGGGTGGCATTGACTCACATCTACGGCATCGGTCGAACCCGAGCCTATGAAATCTGCGAGGCCACCGGTGTGGCCCCGGATACCAAGGTTCGCGATCTGACCGAGGCCGAGCAGGAAAAGCTACGCCAGACGATCGGCCAGATGAGCGTCGAGGGTGATCTGCGCCGCGAGGTGTCGATGAACATCAAGCGCCTGATGGACCTGGGTTGCTTCCGCGGTCTACGGCACCGCCGCGGCCTGCCCGTGCGGGGCCAGCGCACCCGTACCAACGCCCGTACCCGAAAGGGTCCGCGTCGTCCGATTCGTTGAGGAAGTAATTGATGGCCAAGCAGCAGACCACGAAGACCCGGAAAAAGGTCAAGAAAACGGTTGTCGATGGCATCGCCCACGTGCATGCATCATTCAACAACACCATCATCACGATTACCGACCGCCAGGGCAACGCGGTCTCATGGGCCACTTCTGGTGGTTCCGGCTTCCGCGGTTCGCGCAAGTCGACGCCGTTTGCTGCCCAGGTCGCAGCCGACAACGCCGGCCGCACGGCCCAGGAGTTCGGCATGAAGAATCTCGAGGTTCGCGTCAACGGTCCCGGGCCGGGTCGCGAGTCCTCGGTTCGCTCGCTGAATGCGGCCGGTTTCAAGATTACCAACATCATCGACGTCACGCCGATTCCACATAACGGTTGCCGTCCACCCAAGAAACGTCGCGTGTAAGTCACCGGCAGGCAGACTGAAGAGATATGGCTAGATATATTGGACCCACCTGCAAGCTCGCTCGCCGCGAGGGCGTTGATCTCAACCTCAAAAGCCCCGCGCGCGGTCTGGAGTCGAAGTGCAAGTTGAACCAGCCGCCGGGGCAGCATGGCGACAGCCGTCGTCAGCGCCTCTCGGACTATGCGCTTCAATTGCGCGAAAAGCAGAAGGTGCGCCGGATGTACGGCGTTCTGGAAAAGCAGTTCCGCAATTACTACAAGGAAGCGGCCCGCCGCAAAGGCGCGACGGGTGAAAACCTGCTCCAACTGCTGGAAGGTCGCCTGGACAACGTGGTCTATCGCCTTGGCTTTGCCGTCACCCGCGCCCAGGCGCGGCAGCTGGTCAGCCACAAGTCGATCGAGGTGAACGGGAAGGTGGTCAACATCCCGTCTTACCAGGTCCAGTCTGAGGACCGCGTCTCGATTCGCGAAAAGGCAAGAAAGCAACTGCGTATCCAGGAAGCGATCAATGTTTCGCGCGAGCTGGATCTGGTGCCGGCATGGATCGATGTGGATTTCGACAAGATGGAAGGCGTCTTCAAGGCTGCCCCGGAGCGGGACGACCTGCCGCCGGACATCAACGAGAATCTGATCGTCGAGCTGTATTCGAAGTAAGTCGCGGCCATTCGTACGCGCTTCCAACGAGAACCGATTTAAGAGAGGCAATCATGTCAGGCCAGATAAGCGAACTTATCGGCACGATGCTCAAGCCCAAGGGGCTGGTCGTCGACGAGATTTCGCCGCGACGCGCCCGTATCACCCTCGAGCCGCTCGAACGCGGCTTCGGTCATACGCTGGGCAACGGTCTGCGGCGAATTCTGCTGTCGTCAATTCCGGGCAGCGCAATCACCGAGGCTGAAATCGACGGCGTTCTGCACGAGTACACCGCGGTTGAAGGGCTGCAGGAAGATATCGTCGAGGTTATGCTCAACCTCAAGGACGTGGCGATTCGCATGCATAGTCGCGAAGAAGCGACGTTGACGCTCAGCAAGGACAAGGCTGGTCCCGTGACGGCCGGAGATATCCAGCTCGATCACGATATCGACGTCGTCAACCCTGAACACGTGATCTGCAACCTGACCAAGAACAGCAAGTTGCACATGCAGTTGAAGGTGACTCGCGGCGTGGGCTACCAGCCCGCTGCTGCGCTCAAGTTCAACGAGGAAGAGACGCGAACAATCGGACGTCTTCAGCTCGATGCGTCATATTGCCCGGTTCATCGCGTGGCCTACAGCGTCGAGAGCGCCCGGGTCGGGCAGCGTACGGACCTGGACAGACTGGTGCTGGATATCGAGACCAACGGCACGATGACTTGCGAAGATGCGGTGAAGCTGGCTGCGGGCATCCTCGTCGATCAGATGTCGGTGTTCGTTGACTTCGTGGCGCGCGAAAAGGACGAGACGGAAACCGCCACGGAAAGCTTCGACCCGATCCTGCTCCGGCCGATCGATGACCTCGAGCTGACGGTGCGTTCAGCCAACTGTCTCAAGGCCGAGCATATTCAGTACGTGGGGGACCTTGTGCAGCGAACGGAAACCGAGCTGCTCAAGACACCCAACCTGGGGAAGAAGTCCCTGACCGAGATCAAGACGGTGCTGGCGACCCACGATTTGTCGCTGGGTACCCGCCTGGAAAACTGGCCGCCGCCGTCGCTGGCGCGCACCGAGCACTGAGGAGAGAACGATGCGTCACCGTAAAGCAGGTCGAAAGCTGAATCGTAATTCGCCCCACCGACGGGCGATGTTCCGCAACATGACGGCCAGCCTGATCGAGCATGAGTTGATCAAGACCACGCTGCCCAAGGCGAAGGAACTGCGCCGGGTCGCCGAGCCGCTGATTACGCTGGCCAAGGAAGACAGTGTTTCCGCGCGCCGTCTTGCGTTCAATCGTCTGCGCGATCGAGACGCCGTGGGCAAGCTTTTTTCGGAGCTGGGGCCTCGTTACAACGAGCGCCCGGGCGGGTATCTGCGCATTCTCAAGTGCGGGTTTCGTGCCGGCGACAAAGCGCCCATGGCGTACGTCGAGCTGGTGGACCGTCCCAATGCGCCGGGTTCCGAGCCAGCCGAGTAGATTCCGGTTCATACCGGAGGTTCAGGAAGGCCCGGCTCCAATGCCGGGCTTTTTTATGGGTGCGCCAGGCATGGCGCGAAGCGCCATGGACTGGCGCTTTCAACCGTGGAG
>CAZSGS010000103.1:0-7861 GCA_964606365.1 uncultured Wenzhouxiangella sp.
GTCGGCAATGGCTGGGGTACCAGGATTCGAACCTGGGAATGCCGCTACCAAAAAGCGGTGCCTTACCACTTGGCGATACCCCAGCAGTGTGGTGGCCAGAGACGGAATCGAACCGCCGACACGGGGATTTTCAATCCCCTGCTCTACCAACTGAGCTACCCGGCCTTGCCGTTTCTGGCGCTCCCGGCCCTTGGCCGAGAAGCCGCACATTAAACCTTTTTCGACCCTGGAAGTCAACCTCGAGCCGCCGGTCCGGTGGCTTGCCGGTTCGTGGCGTTTCGGAGGATCCTGATCCGGCGGCACTTTTTCACTTCTCACGCGTCAATACCCACATGATGATTCACGTTGGAGGAAGTTGCATGCGTGCGATTCTTACTGTCCTCGTGTCGGCCCTGATCGCTGCCTGCGCGGCTTCCGGCGACTCGCGCGAACGAGACAGGTTCGAGGAAATGGCCGTCTACGAGCGCCACGCCGGCGGTGCCGAGAGCTGGGTGCGCTACACCAGCATTCGCAACTGGTGGGCCGTGGGGTTCAACTCCGTGGTCTTCGAAATGGGGCGCTCGCGTTTCTACCTGGTGGAACTGGTCGGCGCCTGCGACCTGGATCTCGACAGTGCGATCACGCTCAAGCTGGTCAGCGGCCGCCGCAACGTCCTCGGCGAGTTCGATGACGTAATCGTCAACGGCCGTAACTGCCAGGTCCGTTCGATTCGTCGGCTCGACTACGAGGCGGTCAAGGCCGAGCTCGAGGAAGCGGGCGAATCGTTGCCGGACAAGCAGGAGGAGTTGCGCGTCGAGACCGAGGATCATTCCGGCGGAACGTAACCTTCGGCTTCGTCAACGTCTCCGCCGAATAGAAACGCCTCGGCCTGTTGTTCGAGATACTTGCGGTGCTCGGGGTCGATCGGGCTGAGGCGTTTCTCGTTGATCAGCATCGTCTGGTGCTGGAGCCACTTCTGCCAGGCTTCCTTCGAGATTTCCTCGTAGATTCTCTGTCCCAATGGGCCCGGCAGAGGCGGCCGCGGCAGGCCCTCGCCCTCGCGGTCGAGGTATCGACAGTGAACGGTTCGCTCGCTCATTTGGCTTCGGCTCCTTCAATATGCCTGCGTGCATGGTAAGGCGTCGGCGCTGTCGTCACCCGAGTTGTTCGAGCGTTTTGCGGACGGGCTGCGGCAGACCGCGTTCCAGGGCCTGCTCTCGCCGCATCCAGGCGCGATTGGTGGCCGATTCGACGGCATCGGGGCCGCCGGCCCGTGCCCGTTCGAACCGGATGTCGAGCGTGAAGTGCGTGAACTGGTGGCGGATGGGCTCCGGAGCGCGTCGACGCTCGGCCCCTGCCGGCAGCGCGCCATCGTCGATTTCGGGCAGTGACCACAGGCCACCCCAGATGCCGGCGCCGGGACGTCGTTCCAGCAGGATCTCGCCGCGGTCGTTCTCGAGAATCAGCAGCGTGGCGCTGCGAAGCGGCTTTGTCTTGCCGGGTCGCGGCGTGGGCAGCGCCCCCACTCGACCCTGTAGCAGGGCGACGCAGTCGGCATTGACCGGACAACGGTCGCAATCGGGTCGGCGCGGCGTGCATACCGTGGCGCCCAGGTCCATGATGGCCTGCGTGTAGTCCCGGGCGCGGCCGTCGGGCGTACGCGCCTCCGCTTCCCGCCAAAGCCGCTGCATCACGGCACTTCTGCCGGGCCAGCCCTCGATGCCGGCGTGGCGGGCGAGCACCCGCTTGACGTTGCCGTCGAGGATCACTTCGCGCCGATCGTGCGCCTGCGCGACGATGGCGTTGGCCGTGGACCGGCCGATGCCCGGCAGGGCCTCGAGCGAATCGGGGCTTTCCGGGAGCGCCGCGTCATGCGCTTCCAGGCAGCGCCGCGCGGCGGCGTGCAGGTTGCGCGCCCGGGCGTAGTAGCCCAGCCCCGACCAGTGCGCGAGCACATCATCCTCGCCGGCGTCCGCCAGGGATTGCAGATCGGGAAACGCGCGCATGAATCGCTCGAAGTAGGGTATGACGGTCGCCACCTGGGTCTGCTGGAGCATGATCTCCGCGACCCAGACGCGGTAGGGCGTTCGATCCTTCTGCCAGGGCAGGCCGTGGCGTCCGTGCCGGGCCCACCAGGCGAGCAGCCGATGCGCGAACGCACCGGGCGCCGACCGGCCGGCGTTCGACGGGGATGCGCGTCGGTCGCTCATCGGCGGCCATCCGTGGCGTGTGCACCCGTGTGGCGAATATCCACCACGGGGACATGCGTCTGCGAATAGCGGCCTCGGCGGCGGGCTTCGAGAAAGGGTGGCGAGTGGTCGCCGACGAGGATCAGCCGGGCGCCGTCGAGCGCGCCGCTGCGCAGATCGTCGGCCAGGGCCTGAAAGAGTTTCAGGTGCCAGCCGATATGGCGGCATATCGTCGACCGTCCGGCGTCTGCCGGCTTCGCCGGGCAGGCGTCCATTTCCGGCGGGTTCTCGTGCCGGAGGACCGGCAGGTGGGCGCTGAGGGTCATCCAGTAGATGAAAGCAGGCCGCGGCGCCGCATTCGCGTACCGCACGATGGCGCGCCACGCCGAGCGGTCGCAGACGCCTTCGAAAGCAGAGCCGCAGCGTTGGAGATCGCCGAAACGCTCTTGCATGCCGCCGCCGAAATGCACCTGGTCGAATCCGAGTTCGCGATACCAGCGGTTGCGCTGGAAGAATGTGCCCTGAAAGCCGTGGAAGGCCGCCGTTTCGTAGCCGAGAGCATTGAGCTGCTTCGGCAGGCAGTTCGCGGCGATGCTTTCGTCGAGCACGGGTGCGACCGTCGGGTAGCGGATATCGCACAATTCCCGCAGTTCGCCGGCGACCGTGAATCCCTCGAACGGCACCCGATCGATTGACACTTGCCAGTCGGGAAGCTCGTCCAGTGCGAGAAGCGGCGCCAGCTGATATTCGTTGAGCGATCGTGAGTCGAACAGGCCCAGGGATTCGACGTTGACCAGGAACAGCAGAGGCGGGCGGCTTGCGCCCCGCTCGATCAGCGCGCGAATCTCGTCGGCGGCGGACACGGTGTCGAGTGCGACGGGCGCCCCGGCGCTGGCAGTGGTCGAGGTGCGGATCGCGACGGCCGCGTTGTGCGCGGTCGAGAACCCGAGATTGGGCACGGTCGCCGCATGGCGTCCGACCCGCACGACCGACTTCGAGATCGTCTGGTCGAGCGCAACGACCAGGATCCCGAAAACCGCGACCGTCAGGATTGCGGGCAGGGGCCGTGTCACGCGCCCGATCGCCGTGGACATGCTCCAGGCCGCGAGTGATGCGGCTGCAACCAGGATGGCGGCGTTGAGCGCGACGATGCCGATGCCCAGCTCGAACACGCTGGTGGCCGAGTCGAGCAGGCTGGAGGGCGTGAAGTGATAGGCCGGAGCGAAGGCGAAGAGAACGTCGACGATGAAGATCGAAGCGGCCATGACGGCCAGCCAGCCGGGTCGCAGGCGCAGCGCCAGTGCCGCCAGCGCCAGAAGCACGTAGTCGATGTTGAACCATGCTCGCTGCAGGAACAGGAACTGACCGCAGGCCAGCAATGCGAGATTGGGCGCGAGAACGGCCGCGAGCAGCCAGGCGGATGACCGGGCGGCGCCGCCGGAAGATTCGAAGGCGCAAGCGCCTGCCGCCATCAATCTACGGGCAGGATGGCATGGACGAAGGTGCCGGCGTCGAAGGGACGCAGGTCGGCGGCCGATTCGCCCACGCCGATGAAGCGGATCGGGATCTTCATCTCCTCGGCGATGGCGAACAGCACGCCGCCGCGGGCGGTGCCGTCGAGCTTGGTGACGGTGATGCCGGTCAGTTCGGCTGCTTCGTTGAACTGGCGCGCCTGAGCCAGGGCGTTCTGGCCGGTGCCGGCGTCGACGACGAGCATCGTCTCGTGCGGCGCTTCGGGGTCGATCTTCTTCATCACGCGGATGATCTTCGACAGCTCGGCCATCAGGTTGGCCTGGGTGTGCAGGCGACCGGCGGTATCGGCGATCAGGACGTCGGCGCCGCGCGCTTTCGCCGAGTGCAGCGCGTCGTAGATGACGGCCGCCGTGTCGGCCCCGGATGCCTGTGCCACCACGGGCACATCGTTGCGTTCACCCCATGCCTGGAGCTGCTCGACGGCGGCGGCACGGAAGGTGTCACCGGCGGCCAGCATGACCTGCTTGCCCTCGTCGAGGTACCGCCGGGCCAGCTTGCCGATGGTGGTGGTCTTGCCCACGCCGTTGACGCCGACCATCAGGATGACGAACGGTTTCTTGCCGGGATCGACGGCCAGGAAGTTCTCGCAGGGCTCGATCAGGTCGTAGAGCTCGGCCTGAACCGCGGGCAGTACCTGCGACGGCTTGCTGATGACGCCCTGGTCGAGCCCGTCGCGCAGGCGATCGACGATGCGCGTGGTGGCGGCCACGCCGACGTCGGCCGTGAGCAGGGTGGTCTCGATCTCCTCGATCAGGTCTTCGTCGACGCGCTCGGCCGAGCGGATCAGGCCGAACAGACTGCCGAGGCTCGAGCGCGTGCGCTCGAGTCGCTGTTCGAGCGGGTCGGCGTCCGAGCGTTCGACCGGGCGGACCTGCGTGGCTTCGACGCCCTGGCCGGACTTCTTGCGTTTGAAGATCGAGAACATCAGGAGTCAGGGTTCAGGAGTCAGGATTCAGGTCGTCCGTCGGGGATGCGACCCCGACCTACCAGTTCGAGCCGGTATGCTATCACCGTCATGAAGGGCAGAATCAGGATAATCAGCGGGCAGTGGCGCGGGCGCAAGCTGGCCGTGCCGGAGCGGTCGGGACTGCGGCCCACCGGCGACCGCGCTCGCGAGACGCTGTTCAACTGGCTTCAGGCGGTCGTGCCGGGCGCGCGCTGTCTCGACCTGTTCGCCGGCACTGGCGCGCTGGGGCTCGAAGCACTCTCGCGCGGTGCCGCCTCGGTGGTGTTCGTCGAGCATGACCGCCGGCTTGTCGAGGCGCTGCGCGACGTTGCCGCCAGCTGGCCGGGTGGAGACCGCATGCAAGTCGTACACGCCGATGCCCTGCGCTGGCTGGCGGGGGCGGACGGGCAATACGACCTGGTCTTCATCGACCCGCCGTTTTCCGACGGGCTTCAGGCCGGGGTACTGGCATTGCTGGAGCGAGACGGTCTGCTGGCTGCCGGCGCGCGCGTTTACGTCGAGCAGGACGCCCGCGAACCCGCGCTCGATCCCGGTGACGGATTCGAGCTGCTTCGAAGCAAGACCCTGGGGGAGGTTCGCATGACGCTCGCTGCCAGGCTGCCAGGAAAACCATGAATCCTGCCTCATTCAGAGGCGCCCCAAGGGTTTGCCGTGGGCGTGTGTGACCGCGTTTCCGGCACTTGATGTACAGTGGCGTCAACCGCGTGCCGGCGCGGTGCCACGAACGCCCGCAGGCGCGGCCAATGGGGCAAGGATCATGGTTTTCTTGGTAATATAACGCGGCTTTTCCAGCCTGGGACGCAATCGATGAGCCAGCCCGACTACGGCCTTGCAATCTATCCGGGTACATTCGACCCGATGACCCACGGTCACACCGATCTCATTGCCAGGGCTTCGCGCATGTATCGCCGGGTCGTGGTGGCCATCGCCGAAAGCCCGCACAAGAAACCCACCTTCGGCCTGGGCGACCGTATCGGCTTGGCCCGCGATGTGCTCGACGGGGAAGGGCTGGACAATGTGGATGTGGTGGGTTTCAACAACCTGCTGGCGCATTTCGTCGCAGAGCGTGGCGCGGGCGTGATCCTGCGCGGCCTTCGCGCGGTTTCGGATTTCGAGTACGAATTCCAGCTGGCTTCGATGAACCGGCACCTGATCGAGGAAGTCGAGACGGTTTTCCTGACGCCGGCCGAGCAGTACAGCTTCATTTCCTCTTCGCTGGTCAAGGAGATCGCCCGCCTCGACGGTGATGTGAGCCGCTTCGTCCACCCGCGGGTCAGTTCGGCGTTGAGCGATCGCTTTACCTGAGCAGCGCCGGCAAACCACTTTGGAACCACGCAATACACTTAGAAAACACGGAAAACACGGACACAAGGCTGTCGCCGCAAGCACCTCGAACGCTCTGGGGCTCGACAATCGGGCTGCTCGGTCGTATCGAATTTCGCCTTTATCCTGTATGCCGTGGCTTCTCGCCAATCAATCCGGGATGAACTCATGAAGACAACAGTCAACGCAATCCTGATCGGCCTGCTGGCCACGCTGTCGGTCGCGGCGACTGCCGGCAGTGGACCCGGCAAGGCCGCCATTTCCAGCGCGCACGAGCTGGCCACCGATGCCGGCGCGGAGATACTGGGCAAGGGCGGTAACGCGTTCGACGCGGCGGTGGCGGTTTCGGCCGCGCTGGCCGTCGTCGAGCCCGAATCCTCCGGTGCCGGTGGCGGCGGATTCTGGCTGCTGCACCGTGCCGAAGACGATAACTCCGTGATGGTCGACGGGCGTGAGACCGCGCCGGCGGCGTCCACCGAAGACATGTATCTCGACGAAGACGGCGAGGCCGACCGCGATCTTGCCGTCAACGGTGCGCTGGCCGGCGGCATCCCGGGCGCGCCGGCCGCCTGGGCGCACATCGCCGATACCTACGGCACGATGCCGCTGGCCGAACTGCTCGGCCCCGCGATCCGCCTGGCCGAGGAGGGGTTTCCGGTCGACGCCAAGTACCAGGCCCTGCTCAATTTCAGGGCTCACGTCATGATGCGCTGGCCGGAGACGGCCGAGATCTTCATGCCCGGCGGCGATGTGCCGGCGATTGGCGATACCATCCGCAATCCCGACCTCGCCGATACGCTGCGAGCCCTGGCCGAACACGGGCCGGACGGCTTCTACCGCGGCGAGGTGGCGAAGAAGCTGGTCGACGGCGTGCGCGCCGCCGGCGGTATCTGGACGCTGGACGATTTCGCCGCCTACGAGGTGGTCGAACGCGAGCCGGTGCGCAGCCACTACCGCGGCTACGAGCTGATCGCGGCCGCGCCCCCGTCGTCGGGCGGGATCGCCATCGGCCAGGTGCTCGAGATCGTCGAGCCGTTCGACCTGGCAGGCATGGCCACGGCCGACCGGGTGCACGTGCTGTCCGAGGCCATGCGCCGTGCCTATCGTGATCGCGCGCTCTACCTCGGCGATCCGGATTTCGTCGACATTCCCGTCGAGATGCTCTTGAGCGAGCACTATGCCGCCGGTCTTCGGACCACGCTGCGGATGGACCGCGCCACGCCCTCGTCCATGCTGGCGGCCGATCCGGACCGGCTCGGCAGGGAAAGCGCCGACACCACGCATTTCTCACTGATCGACGCCGACGGCAACATGGTGTCGGCCACGCTGACCGTCAACCTGCCTTTCGGCGCGGCTTTCGCGCCGCCGGGTACGGGCGTGCTGGTCAACAACGAGATGGATGATTTCTCGGCCAAGCCCGGCGAACCCAACGCCTACGGCCTGATCGGGTTCGCTGCAAACGCCATCGAGCCGAACAAGCGAATGCTCTCGTCGATGAGCCCGAGCATCGTCATCGGCGAAGACCGAACGGCGGTGATCGGCACGCCGGGCGGTTCGCGCATCATTACGACCGTGCTGCTCGGCATTCTCGATTTCATCGACGGCAACGGGCCCGAGAGTTGGGTCTCGCTGCCGCGCTTCCATCACCAGTACCAGCCCGACGAGATCTCCATCGAGCCCGATTCCCTGAGCGAAGCCGAGATCGAGGCGCTGGAGGACAAGGGGCACACGGTGAGCGAGCGCAGCCGGACCTGGGGCAACATGCACGGCGTGATGTGGAACCGCGAGACCGGCGAAGTCGAGGCGGCACACGATCCCCGCTGGGCTTCCGGCGGGGCTGTCGTAGTCGATTAGACTCGGGCGTCACGGG
>CAZSGS010000104.1:0-7857 GCA_964606365.1 uncultured Wenzhouxiangella sp.
AGGCCGAACAGCTGGCGGCGTTGGGCTGCAATATGCTCCAGGGCTACTTCTTCGGTCGGCCGATGCCGCTGGTCGAGCTATTGGAGCGCTTCGGCGGGGCGGCCGACGTCGAGTGAAATGATCCGCAGTCGCTCGGGCTGTCGGTGCCACCGGACCCGTTGAGCCATCGCCGGTGTGATCTGGACGAGCCCGTCGGCCCCGACGCGCATGACACGCTCGATCCCGAGGTCTCGGGCAACGGCCCGCCATTCGTCGATATCGGCCACCGCCAGCGCGGTCGCGGCTGCGTCCGCTTTTCCGCCATCGCGATGGATGACGGTCACCGACCGCACCCCGTCGGCCGGATAGCCGTCGCGCGGGTCGAGGATATGGCCGTAGCGGATGCCGTCGCCTTGACGGTAGCGCCGGTAGTTGCCGGAGGTGAAGACGAATTCGCCGTCACGGACCGCCAGGTCCGCCAGGTAGCGCCCGCCCGAGCCGTCGGGATGCTCGACCGCGGCACGCCACGGTCGATGACCACGCCGGCCGATGACCCCGAGGTCGCCGCCGGCGTTGACGATGGCGTGCTCGATCCCGCCACGCGCCAGCATCGCCAGCGCCCGCTCCACGGCGACGCCCTTGATGTAGGCGCCGAAGTCGAGTTGTACCGACCGGTTGCGGCTCGACAGCGTGCCGGCGGTAATGCGCAGGTCCAGCATGGAAGGTGCCTGCCTGACCCATTGTTCGATGGCCCCGTGCGCCGGTGGCGGGCCTTGCGGCAGTTCGCTGGCGTGGAATCCCCACAGGGCGAGCAGCCCGCCGATGGCGGGGTTGAACAGGCCGTCGCTGGAGCGCTCCAGTTCGCGGGCGCGTCGGATCACGGCCAGGGTATCGGCGGACAGCTCGATCCGCCGCCCTTCGGCCAGCGCCCGGTTGATGTCCGTGAGCAGACCCGCCTCCCAGGCGTGCCAGCGGCGGTGCATGGCCTGGAGTTCGCGATCGACCGCCGCGACCATGCGATCCGTATCCTTCCCGGCCCGCAGTGTCAGGGACACTTCGGTGCCGAACACGGCGAGGTGGTGGCGCTCCAGGGCGGGTTGACGGTTGCAGGCCGGCATCACGAGCAGTGCGATCGCGGCTACGGCCAGCGCCGTGCGCATCGAACTAGCGGAAGCGGTCGGGTTGACCCGGAACCGGGTACAGCCAGCCCTCGGCTTCGGTGGCCCGGCTACGCTCGCCGTCCAGGACGAGTCGGGCCTGAAGCGTCCAGGGCAGGCGCCCGGCTTCCGTTTCGGCGAGGCGCTGCAGGGCCTCCAGACCGTCCGCTTCGGCCGGCAGGGCGAAGCGGATCACCTCGCGCCCGCGCGCCGAAACCGTCAGTTCCAGGTCGCGATCGCCCGCGCCCAGGGGCTGGCCGTCGAGAACGAGCTCCACCGAGGCGCGGCTGAGCAGCAGTGGTTCGTCGTTGACGTTGCGCAAGGCAAGCTCGAGGGTCACGCGCTCAGCGTGCTTCTCGAGCCCGCTGAGCGAAATCTGGGGCGGTTCGCCGCGTACTTCGCGCAGGTTGCCGCTACAGGCGGTCAAGAGCGCCAGCGCCAGCAGCGGCGCGAAAAGTCGACCGGCCAGGATTGTCACGGGTGTTCCCACCTTCAGTGTCTCCGGGTCGTCATGATAGTCCCCTTCTGGCGAGACTGCGTTGATGACGCCTCGTTCCGGCCATGCCCGCGTGCGAGCGCGGATCGAGTCGCTCCTGCAGCCGGTCGGCGAGTTGGTTGACCGACAGCACCAGAACGAAAAGCGCCAGCGATGCGGTCACGAAGTTCATGTAGTGGCCGGCCAGGATTTCCTGGCCGGCCTCGGCGATCATGATGCCCCAGCTGATGGAATCCTGCAGTCCGATACCCAGAAAGCTGAGAACGACTTCGGCCTTGATGGCGGCAACGAAGACCAGCGAGGTCTGTACCAGCAGCAGTGGGGCGGTGTTGGGCAGGATGTGGCGCACCAGGATACGGCGGGCATTCAGGCCGCTGACGCGGGCGGCGAAGACGAACTCGCGCTGTCTGAGGCGCATCGTTTCGGTGCGGACCAGGCGGGCAGTGAGGGTCCAGAAGCTCAGGATCATCGCCAGGTGCATGGCGCCCGGGAAGCCCTGCATGGCGTAGGACACGGCGGCCACGAAAAGATAGAACGGAACGGCGTCGATGGTGCCGATCAGCCAGGTGAGCAGCGCGTCGATGGGCCGGCCGGCGGAATACCCCGCCACGCCCCCGACCAGGGCGCCCAGGAAGACGGATGCCAGGGCTACCGGCAGGCCCACTTCGAAGGCGGTGGCGGTGCTGGCCAGCAGGCGCTCGAACAGGTCCTGGCCGAGTCGATTGGTGCCCAGCCAGTGCTGCGCAGACGGTGGCTCCCGCAGTGCGCCGCTGATGGCCGCCCAGCCGTCGCCCCACACACCCAGCCACACGCCCAGGCACGCCAGCACATAGGCCAGCAGTACGACGATCGCCAGGCGTTCGCCGTATCGCGGGCCGGTGCTCGGCTGTCGCCAGCCGGTCATGTGTCGCGTGATCTTGGGTCGAACACGGCGGTCAGCAGATCGGTGGCGGCCAGGGCGAGCACGAAAAGGATCGACGAGAGGCTGACGACGGCCATCAATACCGGTTGGTCGCCGGACAGGATGGCGTTCCAGGTGGCCCGGCCCATGCCGGGTATGCCGAAATGCGACTCGATGATCAGGCTGCCTGAAATCAGGATCAGGGGGATGGCGACGAGCACGCGCGTGAGGATCGGTGGGGCCGCGGCCCGGAGCACGTAGCCGGTCGCGATGCGCCTCGCCGGCATGCCGTAGGCGCGGGCGGTACGCACCGGGGCATCGGCCAGCACGTCGCGGAAAACGGCGCGGAAGAATCGCAGGTTGTAGCCCAGGTTCGCCGCGATCAGGGCCAGGGTGGGTATCGTCACGTGCTGCAGGTAGCTGATCGGGCCATCCGATCGCCAGCCGCGTACCGGGAACCAGTCCAGCCAGACGCCGAGCACCGCCTGCAGGCCGATGACGATGATGACCAGCGACAGGCTCATGCTGCCCGCCGAGACGAGATCGCAACATCGGTCGAGCCGGCTCCGGGGGTGCCAGGCGGCTGTCAGTGCCAGGATCAGTGCCAGTGCGATGCCCAGGACGAATCCGGGCGTGAGCAGCGACAGGGTCACCGGCGCGGTTCGCGCGAGCAGTTCGCCGACCGGTTCACCGCTGGCGAAAGCCGGGCCGAAATCCAGTCTCGCGATACGGGCCAGGTAGTCGCCGTATCGCAGCAGGAAGCCCCTGTCCTGCCCGAGTTCCGTGCGCACCTGCTCGATCTGGGCGAGCGTGGGGTTGCGTCCGAGTTGCTCCCAGGCGGGATCCGGCCCGAAATGGACCGTCAGCGTGAAGCTTACGAGTGTGACGCCCAGCAGCAGCGGCAGAATGCCGAGCGCGCGATGCAGGACGTAGCGGCCCAGCGACTCACCGATCTTCACGGTCGCTCCCCGGCGATGTCGACGAAGCGCAGAAAGAAACCGCCGACCACTTCGCGGTCGGGGACCATTCGCACGTGCTTCTTCCAAAGGTGCAGCCGGGTGCGGGCGAGGGAGCCGATGATGACGCAGTCGTCGATCACCATGCGGTTGAGTCGTCGATACAGCGTCGTACGCGCCGGGCCGGGCGGCATGCTCGCGGCGCGTTCGAACAGGCGGTCGAATTCGGGGTTGGCGTAGTTGGTGCTGTTGGCGCCGGGTGCCGCGTTGGGACCGTAGAAGAGCTGCAGCGCGTACTGGGCGTCGGGGTAGGCCAGGGTCCAGCCCATCAGGAAGATATCGAGCTCGCGTTGGCCGATGGCACGAGAATATTCGCCGAAGCTGGCAAAGGTTCGCGGTTCGAAGTGACCGGCCGGAAAACCGATCGCCTGCATCCAGGCACGAAACTGCTCGAACATCTGGCGCTGCTGGACGCTCGCTTCCAGGCCGTAGGTCAGGCGCGGCAGCGATTCGGGCTGCCAACCGGCCGCCCGCAGGCGCTCGTGCGCCCGGTCCGGCTGGTAGGCGATGGAGGTTTTCTCGCCGTCGGGGTCGTACGCGGCCAGCAGGGGCGGGATGACGCCGGGAAAGACCCGTCCGAGCCCGTCGTAGAAGGCGCGGTTCCTGGCCGTCCAGTCGAAGGCGTCGCGCATTGCGCAGCGCAGCGCCTTGTTGCGCTGCTGGCGCTTCGGATCCTCGCTGTAGCCGATGGCTGGATTGGACATGTCGAATCCCAGAAAAACGAACCCGGCTTCCAGTCCGGCCAGGCTGTGGTACCGCTCCCGGATCGCGGGCTTGAGCGACAGTGGTCGACGAGCCTCGAGGACGCGCCCGGCCATTTCCGGAGGAACCATCACGACATCCACGCCGCGGCTCGACGTGAAGCCGCTCCAGCGTGCGGTCGGCTCGCTGATGAAGTGAATTTCCAGGCGGTCGAGCAGCGGATAGGGCTGCCCGTCGATCGATTCGAGTCCATAGCGAGCGTGGCGCTCGGCGTCGTAGCCCTCGGCGTCGAGGTCGACCGGGCCGCGATCGAAATTGGGATTGGGTTCGAGTATCGCCCTGGCTTCGTCGAACTGCGTCAGCACGAACGGTCCGGAACCGACCGGCTGTACGCCGAACTCGGCGCCGTAGCGTTCGATCGCCTCGCGCGGGACGATGGCCGACAGCGCCGTAGCCAGCGTGTGCGTGAACTGGGGATAGGGTTCGCTCAACTCGATTCTCAGCGTGGACTCGTCGATGGCCTGCAGCCCGGCTACGGGCTGGTCGGCGCTGGTGATTCCAGCGTCCTCTTCCAGGCCCACGATGCGATCGCGCCACAGCCACGCGCCCCTCGAGCGCGTCTCGCCAATGAAATGCCGCTTGAGCGAATACACCACATCTTCGGCCGTTACGCGTCGGCCGTCCCCGCCCTCGAAGGCCGGGTCGTCGGCGAATCGCGCATCCTCGCGCAGCCGAATCAGGTAGACGCGACCGTTCTCGGACACCTCCGGAAAGCCCTGCGCAAGATTGGGCGTGAGCTGATAGGGGCGCTCCAGGTACTTGTAGCGATAGAGCGTGTCGAACAGGTTTTTCACCAGGGTCGCGGCGTAGATATCGCTCGCGTGCGCCGGGTCGAGGCTGCCGGGCGCCCCGTCGATGGCATGCCGATACACCTTTTTCGAGTCTTCGGCCTGCGGGCCGGACTGCTGGCAGCCCGCCGCGAGTGCCGCGGCGAACATCAGGGCGGCCAGACGAACGGTGAGCATGGGCAACCCCCGGTATGAAGACGAAAAATCGAACACCTGTCGCCCGGCCGACGAGCCGGCAGACCGGACATGCTGGCACAACAGTAGCGGAAGGCATCGGCCGGTAACAAGCGCTCGATGCACTTTCCGAAAAACATTTCTTGCAATTTGTGGCAAATGCCTTTATTGTCAATTACCAAATTTGGCAAACGCCAGGAACGAGGATTAACCAGATGGATGCTCAAGTCGCCCACACGGCGCCACTCCAGGCAACGGCGGACTTCTGCACGTTCGCCGTCCATGAGATTCGCGCGCTGGGCGCTACTCACGATCGGTTCGGCGGTGATCGGCCCTGGTACGAAGCACTGATTCGTCCACGCGGCATGCATCGGCACTGGTCGCCCGGGGATTTCATCGATCGTCTCTACCTCGAGCGCCCGGTCTTGCACACCGACCTGGAGGTATTCCGGCGCGTCGCCTCCTGGCTGCTGGATCAGGACGGGCCGACCCGGGTGAGCATCAACACGCACCCCGAGTCGCTGACGAGCCGGTTGTTCGTCGAGACCGTCCTTCGATTCCAGGGCCTGGCGGCCCGTTCCGGTCACTCCATCTGCCTGGAGTTGATCGAATTCGGCCGCAGCCGGGAAAAGAGCAGCCTGGTCGCGAACGCGCAACAACTGCGGCGAGCCGGCGTATTGATTGCACTCGATGACTTCGGTAGCCGGGTCAACTGTTTCGACCTCTGCGCGGCCGGCATCGTCGACCTGCTCAAGGTCGATACGGGGGTCACCAACGGCGTTCACGTGGACCGCAATCAGCGGGCGATCGTCGAGAGCATCAACACGCTCGGCCGTGGGCTGGGCGCCGGCGTCGTCGCCGAAGGGGTGGAAACATCGGGGCAGGTGGAAGCCCTGAAGGGCCTGGGCGTGGATTACGCCCAGGGCTTTTATTACCAGAAACCCCAACTGCTGGAGATCTGAGATGGGTCAGGCACTCGCACAAGGAGAACACGGGCAGGACATCAGCTGGCTGATCGACGCCATGACCCGCATGGTTCGACCGATTGTTCGCTTTGCCGTCGGCCGCGTGTCGTGCGCCGCACTGGTCAACCTCGTTCGCGAGATTTACGTCGAAGAGGCGAAGGTGTACCTGCATTCGCAAAACCCCGAGCGCAAGGTGACTCGCTCGTCGCTGGCCCTGCTCTGCGGCATGGACGGACGCGCCATCAAGGCGTTCGAGGAAAACCCCGATCGCGAGTACGCACCCTCGGACGTCTGCTCGGAGGCCCACATCCTCGAGATGTGGAACAACGACGAGGCCTTTCTCGACGACGACGGCTCTGCCGCCGAGTTGCTGGTTCACGGCCCCCAGGGCACGTTCCAGCGACTGGTGAGCCGGGCGGCCGGGCGGGCGGTGACACCGCAGACGGCTCTCGAGCGGCTGCTCGAGAGCGGCAATGTCGAATTGACCGACAACGACACCCGGGTGCGCTTGATCGATCCGTTCTACAAGCCCGTCAAGGATTCCGAGAAGACGGCGATCGAGGCCGGCAGCCTGGCCATCAACCGACTCGGCCGGGCCGTGGTGCACAACACCAGTCGCGTGCCGGAAGGGGCGACGTCCTGGTTGCAACAGGACCGCTGGTCATTCCGCATCCCGAAGGATCGGCTCGACGTCATCCGCGCGGAAGTGAGGGCGATTCTCGAACGGCACATCGTGGAGATGGAGCAATACCTCGAATCCGAAGAGAAGAAGCCGTCGGAAGCGAATGAAAGTTCCGTGGGTATCGGCTGGTACTACTGGGAGGAATCCACCCCCGGGAGCGCGATCCAGCCGGCCTGAAGTCAGTCGGTTATCCAATTATTTCAATTGAGCGAGAGCTCGAGGAGAGAACACCATGTTCAATGCGATCGAAAAGTCCGGCACGGGAATTGGCAAGAGCGGAACCGGCGTCGAAAAGAGCGGCACCGGAATCGAGAAGTCCGGCACGGGCAGTCGGCGAGGAAGATGGCAGCTGCTGTCCCTTGCGGCCGCGGCGCTGTTTGCCTCCCATGCCACTGCCGCCGAACCCGAAGTCATGGTTTCCGCCGGCAACGATCAGGTATTCGTGTCCGTCCACGGCAGCGACGGCATCCTGGTCGGTCGGGGCGAAATGCTCGACGACTCGGGCTACTACCGCATCGCGCTGTACGCAGCCGTCGGGCCCAAGGGCTCCGGCGCGGCCTACGAGCCCATGGTCGCCGGCTCGGGCAGCGGCTCGGCCGGAGAGAAGTGCGGCGATTCAGCATCGCTGATGGTTGCCGGCTCGGGCAGCGGAAGCGCCGGCGAGAACTGCCGCCCGGCCCCCGGCCTGATGGTCGCGGGTTCCGGCAGCGGTTCGTCGACCGAAGTGGCCGGCTCGGGCAGCGGCTCATCCACCGAGGTGGCCGGTTCGGGTAGCGGTTCTTCCACTGATGTGGCCGGCTCCGGCAGTGGCTCGTCGGGCGAGCGCTGCTCCGGTTCTTCCTCACTGATGGTCGCCGGCTCGGGTAGCGGCAGCGCCGGCGAGGATTGCGGCGCGCAGTTGATGGTCGCCGGTTCCGGCAGCGGTTCGTCCGGGGAA
>CAZSGS010000105.1:0-5785 GCA_964606365.1 uncultured Wenzhouxiangella sp.
GAAGACCTGATCGAACGCCTGACCGAGGGCGCGGTGATCAAGGGCGTGGTCAAGAACCTCACCGACTACGGCGCCTTCCTCGACCTGGGTGGTATCGACGGTCTGTTGCACATCACCGACATGGCGTGGAAGCGCGTGCGCCATCCGTCCGAAGTGGTTGAAGTCGGTGACGAGCTGGAAGTGCGCGTGCTGCGCTTCGATCGCGAACGCATGCGCGTTTCGCTCGGCCTCAAGCAGCTCGGCGACGATCCCTGGGAGAGCATCGACCGGCGCTATCCGCCGACCACCCGCCTGTTCGGCAAGGTCACCAATATCACCGACTACGGCTGCTTCGTCGAGATCGAAGACGGCGTCGAGGGACTGGTCCACGTCTCCGAAATGGACTGGACCAACAAGAACGTCAATCCGGCCAAGGTCGTGCACGTCGGCCAGGAAGTCGAGGTCATGGTGCTGGATGTCGACGAAGAGCGTCGCAGGATCTCGCTGGGCATGAAGCAGTGCGCGCCCAATCCCTGGGAAGCCTTTGCCGCCACGCACAACAAGGGCGACAAGGTTTCCGGCTCGATCAAGTCGATCACCGACTTCGGTATCTTCATCGGCCTGGAAGGCGGTATCGACGGTCTGGTCCATCTGTCCGACATCTCCTGGATGACGCCGGGCGAAGAGGCCATTCGCAACTACCGCAAGGGCGAGGAAGTGGAAGCCACCGTACTGGCCGTCGATCCGGAGCGCGAGCGTATTTCGCTGGGTATCAAGCAGCTCGAGCAGGATCCGTTCGCCACCTACATGGCGGAGCACCCGCGCGGATCCATCGTCACGGGTACCGTCAAGGAAGTCGATGCCAAGGGCGCCGTCATCGAGCTGGCCGATGGCGTGGACGGCTACATCAAGGCCTCCGACCTGGCCAAGGAGCGCGTCGACGATGCGACCAAGGTTGTCTCGGAAGGCGACAAGATCGAAGCCAAGTTCGTCGCCCTGGATCGCAAATCGCGCAACCTGACCCTTTCGGTCCGGGCCAAGGACGACGAAGAGCTGGCCGACGCGGTCGATCAGTACAAGCGTTCCGGAAGCGGCGGCAGCACGACGCTGGGCGATCTGCTCAAGGAACAACTCGACAACAAGAACGACTGATACGATACCTCCGAGCCGGCGCCATCGCACCGTGATGGCGCCCGGCCGGTTCCGCACGGGGAGCGGCTATGACCAAATCCGAACTGATCGAACGCATGGCGGGTGAACAGAATCACCTCAGCCAGGCCGACGTCGAGCTCGCGGTTCGCTGCATTCTCGAACAAATGAGTCGAGCGCTGTCCGAGGGGGAGCGGATCGAGATCCGGGGATTCGGGAGTTTTTCACTTCACTATCGACCGCCGCGCATGGGCCGCAACCCCCGCACCGGCGAGTCGGTTGCCCTGCCGGGCAAGTACGTGCCGCATTTCAAGCCGGGCAAGGCATTGCGGGAGCGAGTCGACGAAAGCGCGTCGTCGGACTGATCGGCGCATGTTTCGATGGCTCCTGATCCTGTTGGTCCTTGCAGCCTCTGTCGCGGGGCTGGCCATTGGCGTGCTCAACGCCGAGACCGTCGACCTGGAGCTGCTGATCGTCGAAGTGAGTCTGCCGCTCGGCGCACTGGTCTTGCTCGCCCTGGCGCTCGGACTCTTGCTTGGACTGGCCCTTTCGTGGCTGTTGTTCTTCCTGCCGGGCCGCCTGCAGCGTGCTTCCCGATCCCGCCAACATCACAAGGGGACCGACCTGGCTGACCGGCCCAATGGCTGAGTGGGCCGTACTCTTCCTGCTGCTCCCCATTGCCGCCGCCAGCGGCTGGTTTCTGGCTCGACGCCAGAGTGCGCGGCGCAATCGCAAGCGCGCCAATTCGCTTTCAAGCAACTATTTTCGCGGGCTCAACTACCTGCTCAATGAGCAGCCCGATAAAGCCATCGAAGTCTTTCTCAAGCTCGTCGAAGTCAATCCGGATACGGTGGAGACGCACCTGGCACTGGGCAGCCTGTTTCGCCGTCGCGGCGAGATGGACAAGGCGATCCGTTTTCACAAGCACATCATCACCCGCCCGGGCCTGACCGACGAACAGCGTGCCCAGGCGCTGATGGAACTGGGCGAGGATTACATGCAGGCCGGGCTGCTCGACCGCGCCGAGTACCTGTTCTCTGATCTGCTCGATCACGACGACTCGCATATTCGCCCGGTGCGGCAACTGCTCGATATCTACCAGCAGGAAAAGGACTGGGAAAAGGCCATTACCCAGGCCGCCCGGCTTCGCGGGGTTGACGGAGAAAACGCTGCCGCCCTCATCGCCAGCTTCTATTGTGAACTCGCCCGCCAGGCGCTCGATGAAGACGACGTCGAGGCCGCCCGCAGGTCGCTTAGGCAGGCGCGGCGCTACGATCCGGCGAACGCCCGGGCCCATCTCATCCAGGCCGAAATCGCGACCCGCGAGGAAGCGTGGCCGGACGCGGCCGAGCATTTTCGGCGTGCCTGCGAGATCGATCCCGACTGCCTGAGCTTCGCCCTCGACGCCGCAATCGAAAGCCATCGGCAGGCCGGTCAACTGGAAGCGCTCGAGGCCTGGCTGGAGGCATTGGTCGAGCGCAGCCCCATGACCACCGGGATTCTCGCGCTGGCCAGAATGAAGGCAGCCAGCGACCCGCGCGAAGCGGTCGCTTTCCTGCTCGATCACCTGTCGCGCCGGCCGACCGTGCGCGGGCTGGACTATCTCATCGACCTGGTCTATCGCCAGGGCGTAAGCCTCGACGAGGTCGGGCCGGAGCTGATCCAGGATATTCTCCAGCGTCTGCTGGAGGGGCAGCCCCGGTATCGCTGCGAGCACTGCGGATTCAGCGGCAGTTCCTGGCACTGGCTCTGCCCCGGCTGTCGCCGCTGGAATACCACGCGCGCCATCACCGGCGTACTCGGCGAGTGATCACCGACCTGGGCCTGTGGCTGCTCTTTGTCGGGGCCGCCGTCCTTTCGGCGGGTCTCACGGCGCCGGTACGTCAGTGGCTGCTCAGGAAACGCCTGTTCGATTTGCCCGAGGCGCGGCGCAGCCACGCCAGCCCGACCCCGCGCGGCGGAGGACTGGCGCTGGTGGCGACGCTGGCGCTGGCCTGGCTGGCCTGGCCGGGTGCCTTGAGCGGGTGGTGGCCGGCCATGCTCGCGTTGCTCACCATGGCGCTGCTCGGCTGGCTGGACGACCACCACCCTTTGTCGGCACGGCTGCGGTTTTGTGGGCAGTTGCTGGTTGCGGTTGGTTTGCTGGCAGCCGTTGGCGGGCTTCGAGGCCTGGCGGTGTTCGGGGTGCCCGTGGATGCGCCGTGGCTTTGGACGCCGCTGGCTGTCGTCGGCGTCGTATGGCTCATCAACCTTTACAACTTCATGGACGGTTCGGACGGCATGGCGGCGGGGCAGGGGCTGTGGGCCGGATTCGTCGCCGGCGTGCTGTTCGAGCTGGGCGGCGAATCGACGCTGGCGGCGTTCGCGCTTGCGCTGGCCGGTTCCTGGGGCGGCTTCTTGTTCTGGAATCGACCGCCGGCGGGCATCTTCATGGGCGATGTCGGTTCCCTGGCGCTCGGTGCCGGCGTGGCCGCCTGCGCCGTGCTGGGCGCGGCGACCGGTTCGGTCAGTATCTGGGTCAGCTTCATGATTTCCTCGCTGTTCGTGGTGGACGCTACCGCGACCCTCCTCGCTCGAGTCGTTCGCGGGGAGCGGTGGTATACTCCCCATCGGCAGCACGCCTACCAACGCCTGCTTGATCTGGGGTGGAGCCACGGGCAGGTTCTGGGGCTTTACTTTTCGATCAACGTGATCGTGGTGTTGCCAGTCATCGCGGCGGCCGTTCGCTGGCCGCAGCTTGACACCTTGCTGGCTGCCGGTCTGGCGGCGGTGCTTGCCGTGGGGTGGCGGGTCGTTCAGTCGGCTGCGAAAGTAAAAAACGACAAGGCATGACTGTGTCCGAACAGCCGGAAAAGCGCGGGGCGTTTCTGAATTTGCGTGCGCTGGTGGTCGCTCACGACCTGATCATGGTGGTGGCTGCATGGATCCTGGCGCGCCTGGCGTCGGTCTGGCTGCTGGGAAGCAGCGCCATGGATTGGCAGCAGCTCGCCATCGAGGCCAATCTCATCATCGTGCTACAGGGTTTCCTTCACTGGCGCGCCGGCCTCTACCGCGGCGTATGGCGTTTTGCCAGCCTGCCCGACCTCGGCAATCTCGTACGCGCCGCCATACTTGCCGCCGTCTCCGGTGCCGCGGTGCTTCTCGTGCTCGAGGCGCCGCTGGAACTCATGGTGCTCATGGTCTGGCTGTTTCCGGCCCTGCTGCTGTTCAACCTCGGGGTGCCGCGCCTGACCTATCGCGTGTTCAAGGACATGCGCCTGGAGGTGCATCGTCGGCGCCAGACTCAACGCACCGTCATACTCGGGGCCGGACGTTCCGGGCGACTGTTGCTGCCGGAACTGCGTCGCCGGGGCGGATTCGACGTGGTTGGATTCCTCGACGACGACCGCCGACTGCGCAACACCGAGATCGACGATGTGCCGGTCCTGGGCGATATTGCCAGCCTGCCGCGAATCGCTCGCGAGGCGGATCTGGATATGGCGGCGATCGCCATTCCCTCGGCCACCAATGCCCAGATGCAACGCGTGGTCGAGGTTTGCGAGCGCGCCGGCGTGGAGTTTCGCACCGTGCCCACCCTCAAGGAGCTGGGTGCGTCCCTGACGCGCTTCGACGACCTCAAGCCCGTCGCCATCGACGACCTGCTCGGGCGCGAGCCGGTTTCGCTCGACTGGGAGTCCATACGCGCCGGACTGACCGGCAAGCGCGTGCTGGTGACCGGTGGCGGGGGCTCGATCGGCGCCGAGCTGTGCCGGCAGATCGCGCGGCTGGATCCGGCCGGGCTGGTGGTCCTCGACAACAGCGAGTTCAATCTCTACCGCATCGACTACGGGCTCAAGTCCGAGTTTCGCGATCTGATGGTCGAGACCGTGCTCGGCGACGTCTGCGACCCGGCCACGGTCGAGACGGTGATCAAGCGCGCCCGTCCGGAGGTGGTGTTTCATGCGGCCGCCTACAAGCATCTGCCGATGCTGCAGAACCAGGTGCGCGAGGCCTTCCGCAACAACGTCGTCGGTACCCGGCGCGTGGCCGACGCGGCCGTTCGCTACGGCGTGGGGACCTTCGTGCTGATTTCCACCGACAAGGCGGTCAACCCCTGCAACGTGATGGGGGCGACCAAGCGGATCGCCGAGCTCTACGCCCAGCACCTGAACCAGGCCTCGGAGACCAAGTTCATCACGGTTCGTTTCGGCAACGTGCTCAATTCGACCGGTTCGGTCGTTCCCCTGTTCAATGAGCAGATTCGCCGCGGCGGGCCGGTAACGGTCACGCACCCGGAAATCACGCGTTATTTCATGACCATCGCCGAGGCGGGCCAGCTGATCCTGCAGGCCGGCGTGCTCGGTCGCGGGGGTGAGGTGTTCGTGCTCGACATGGGTGAGCCGGTGCGAATCAGCTTCCTGGCCGAGCAGTTGATTCGCCTGGCCGGCAAGGAGCCGGGCCGCGATATCGAGATTGTCTACACCGGGCTGCGTCCCGGAGAGAAACTCTTCGAAGAGCTCTTCCACGAAGACGAATCCTATGCCACCACCGCTCACGAGAAGATCTTTCTCTCGCAGGGCGCCAGCCGGGGCCTCGACGGTATCGACGACACGCTGCGCCGGGCCGAGGCCGCCGTCATGCGCTACGACAATTCCGAGCTCAGAAGCATCCTGCTCGA
>CAZSGS010000105.1:5795-7785 GCA_964606365.1 uncultured Wenzhouxiangella sp.
GGGCAAGGTGCCGCGACGGGATCGAAAGGTGATTCCGCTCAGCGGCTGAACCCGGCCCGCGCGCCAGACAGTCATCGACAACGACCGACTCCGGAGGAGCCGTCATGCCGAGATTTCGTCCCGATCCCGCTGGCCGACGAGGGCAGGTGGTCGCGTTCGAACACGCCTCCCGTCTGCTCGAGGGCAATCCCCTGGGAGACCCGGCCCGCCGCCGTCACCCGGTCTACCTGCCGGCCGGCTACGACGAGACGGATCGACGCTACCCGGTGTTGTGGTGCCTGGCTGCCTATACCAACGCCGGGCCCGGCCAGGTCAACTGGCGCAATCACGGCGAGAACCTGCCCGAGCGTCTCGATCGGCTGATCGAGACCGGCGCGATGGCGCCGGCCATCGTCGTCTTCCCGGACTGCTATACCAGCCTCGGCGGCAACCAGTACGTCAATACGCCGGCGATGGGTCCCTACGCCGACTTCCTTGCCGAGGAGCTGGTCCCGGCCGTCGACGGCGCCTTCCGGACCATCCCGGAGCCGTCGGCGCGGGCGCTGTTCGGCAAGTCATCCGGCGGATTCGGGGCCCTGCATCTGAGCCTGTCCCATCCCGGGCACTGGGCCGCGGCGGCCAGCCATGCCGGCGATGCCGGCTTCGACCGGGTCTACCTACGAGACTTTCCGGCCGCCGCCAGCGTGCTGGCCCGCCACGACGGCGACATCGAACATTTCCTGCGCACGTTCTGGCGCGACAAGCGTCCCGGCGGGGCGGCTTTCCATACCATGATGACCCTGTGCCTGGCGGCGAGCTACTCGCCCGACGAACGACGTCCACTGGGCCTTCGCCTGCCCTTCGACCTGCATACCTGCCAGCTCGACGCATCGGTCTGGTCGCGTTGGCTGGCCTTCGACCCGGCTCGACGCGTCGCGAGCGAGTCGGATCGTCTGGCCGACCTGGCCGGGCTCTGGATCGACGTCGGCAGCCGCGACCAGTACTTCATCCAGTACGGTACACGGCAGATGCACCAGACCCTGGTCGAGCGGGGCGTCGAACACTACTTCGAGGAGTTCGACGGCACGCACTCGGGCATCGACTGGCGATACGATCATTCCCTGCCGTGGCTGGTCGCGCGCTTGAAAGCCGACTGATCCGACGGCACATTGAACTTCATACCCAGCGCCAACGGCAAACAACCATGCTGACTGTCACGCCATCGGCACGCGACTACTTCTCGGAACTCCTGGATCAGCAGCCGGACGGCACCAACCTGCGCCTGCGCGTCACCGATCCGGGTACGCCATCGGCCGACGTCGAACTCACGTTCTGCGGTCCCGGTGAGCAGGCCGAAACAGACGAAGCCGTCGACTGCCAGGTTTTCGAGCTGTTCGTCGAGCAAGCGTCGGCCGAAACCCTCGACGGTGCGATGATCGATTTCGAGACCAACCGCATGGGCGGCGAGCTGTGCATCCGCGCGCCGGGCCTGAAGGGGCATGCGCCGTCCGACGATGCACCGCTGGAGGAACGCGTGGCCTGGGTGCTCGAGGCCAAGGTCAACCCGATGGTCGCCTCCCATGGCGGCCAGGTCGCGCTGGTCGAAGTCACCGAAGAGAACGATGTCGTCCTGCAGTTCGGTGGTGGCTGCCACGGCTGCGGCATGGTCGACGTGACGCTCAAGCAGGGTATCGAGACGACCCTGCGCCAGGCCGTGCCCGAGGTGCGTCAGGTTGTCGATGCCACCGATCACGCCACGGGTGAGAATCCTTACTACTGAGGCGGCGTTTCACGCTGCTGGTCTTGGAGGGGTTGACGCCACCGGGCGGTGTGGGGGCCTCGACACGTCAAACTCTGTTTCGCCCGGGCCCGCTTCGCGGGGTCTTGCGGCGACTCACTTTTGTCATTCGCGACAAAAGTAAGCAAAAGCGCGCTTCAACTTCAAGGTCCCACGATCCGGGGTTTCAGGACTTGCACCGAAGGGGCCAGCCCCCACAGTGACCAAGCTCCT
>CAZSGS010000106.1:0-7776 GCA_964606365.1 uncultured Wenzhouxiangella sp.
GATCAGTGCGGTGTTCTCTTCGGGCGTGCCGAGCGTGATGCGCACGCAGTCGGCCAGCCCAGCCTGGGCGGACTGGTCGCGCAGGCGAATGCCCGCCGCTGCCGCCGCGCGCACCAGACCGGGTCCGTCGGTGGCGCGCAGCAGCACGAAGTTGGCCTCACCGGGCCAGACGCGCCGGATCGCCGCGTGCGATTCGAGCGCCTGGACGAGTCGATGCTTGTCGTCCATCAGCAGGTCGAGCTGTTCACGCCGGGCGGCGATCGCCGCCGGCTCGAGCGCGGCTTCGGCGGCCGCCACCGCCGGCGTCGGCAGCGGATAGGGCGGGATGATGCGCCGCAGCAGGTCGAGCACCGCCTCGGACGCGATCAACGCGCCCAGCCTGCAGCCGGCCAGGCCGAAGGCCTTCGACAGGGTGCGCAGGACGACCAGGTTGGGCTGTTCGACCACGCGTGCGGCCAGCGACGGGCGTTCGGAGAACTCGATGTAGGCCTCGTCGATCACCACCAGGCCCTGGTCGGCGCGGCCTCGTGCCATGGCCAGCACGGTTTCGGCGGACAGGCCGCCGCCGGTGGGGTTGTTGGGCGAGCACAGGAAGGTCAGCCTGGCCGGGGCGGCGGCCGCGAGCGCGCCGGTGTCGAGTTCGAAGTCGTCGGCCGTCTCGATCAGCGCGATTTCCGCCAGCTCGGCCCCCTGGATGCGCGCGGAAAGCGCGTACATGCCGAAGCAGGGCGGGCAGGTGATCACGCGGTCTTCGCCGGGGCGCACGAAGGCACGGTTGAGCAGGTCGATGCCCTCGTCGCTGCCGCGCGTCAACAGCAGGTTGCGCTCGTCGATACCGTAGTGGCCGGCCAGCTTGCGCCTGAGCGCGGCCGGCTGCGGTTCGGGGTAGCGATTGAGGCCGAGGCCGCCGTCGCCGGGCGGCGGCCAGGGGTTTTCGTTGGCGTTGAGCAGGATACCGGCGCTGTCGGCCAGGGCGCGGGCCGAGGCGTAGGGCGCCAGCGCCCGGATCTCCGGTCGCGCGAGTTCGGCGATACTCGTCACGCGCCCGCTCCCAGCCGGTCGAGCCGCAGCTGGATGGCCAGGCGATGCGCGTCGAGGCCTTCGTGGGCGGCCAGCTTCGCACCGTCGGGGCCGAGGTTCCTCAGGCCGTCCGGCGTGGCTTCCTGCACCGTCATGCGGCGCATGAAGTCGGTCAGCGACAGGCCGGCGTACGAGCGCGCCCAGCCGCCGGTGGGCAGCACGTGGTTGGTGCCCGAGATGTAGTCGCCCAGCGCCTCGGGCGTGTAGTGTCCGAGAAACACCGAGCCGGCGCTGATGATGCCGTCGCACAGTTCGCGGGCATGGTCGGTGGCGATGATCAGGTGCTCGGGTGCGTAGTCGTTGGAAATCGCGACTGCCTCGTCGAGCGCGCCCACGGTGATGATGGCGCCGTGCTCGAGCGCCCGGCGCGCGGTGTCGCCGCGCGGCAGCCTGGGCGTGAGCCTTTCGAGTGCGCCGGCGACCCGGCCGGCCAGCCCTTCGGAGTCGGTTACCAGGAACACCTGCGAGTCCGGCCCGTGTTCGGCCTGGCTGAGCAGGTCCATGGCGATGCAATCGGGCTCGGCGCTGTCGTCTGCGATGACCATGACCTCCGAGGGCCCGGCCGGCAGATCCATGGCCGCGCCGGCCGGATCCTGGGCGGCTTGCCGCTTGGCTTCCGCGACGAAGCGGTTCCCGGGGCCGAACACGCGCACGACCTTGGGCACCGACGCGGTTCCGTAGGCCATCGCGGCAACGGCCTGCGCGCCGCCGGCGACCAGCACGGTGTCGATTTCCAGGCGCCGGGCGATGTAGCGCACCGCGGCGTCGGCGCGCCCGTCGCCGCCGGGCGGGGTGGCCAGCACGATTCGCCGGCAGCCGGCCAGGCGGGCGGGCACGCCCAGCATGATCGCGGTCGAGGGTAGCGGGGCGGTGCCGGCGGGCACGTACAGGCCGACCGGGTCGAGGGCGCGCCAGCGCGCTTCGCAGGTCACGCCGTTGGCGGTTTCGACCGTCAGGTCCTTCGGCCGCGCGGCCTCGTGAAAGCGCGTGACGGTGCCGATGGCCGTATCGATGGCCGCGACCACGGCCGGGTCGAGTTCGTCGATCGCCGATGCCAGGTCGTGTTTCGATGCGAGCAGTCGCCGCGGCAGGCGACCGTCGAACTTGCGACCGTAGTCGAGGATCGCCCGATCGCCGCCATTGCGGACCGTCTGCATGATGGCGGCAACCGTCTCGCGCAACTCGCTCGTGGTTTCCAGCGCCGGTCGTGCCAGCAGTTGCCGGCGCTCGTCCGGTCCCAATGTGTTCCAGTCGACGGTCTTCATGCCAGCATCTTCTCCACCGGCAGAACCAGCACGGCCGAGGCGCCGGCTTCCTTGAGTTCCTCCAGGTGTTCCCAGAACACCTGTTCGGTGCAGACAGCGTGCACGGCAACGCGTTCGTCCTGGCCTTCCAGCGGCAGGATGGTGGGCGATTCCGCGCCCGGCAGGATGGCGCTGATTTCGGCCAGGCGCGCGCGCGGCGCGTGCAGCATGACGTACTTGGTTTCGGCCGCCTGCTGGACGCCCTGGATTCGCGTCAGCAGTTTGGCCAGAAGGATCTCGCCGTCGGTATCGATACGTTGCGGGCAGCGGTAGATGGCCGCCTGGCTGGTCATCACCGGCTCGATCGCCTTGAGGTGATTCGCCCGCAGGGTGGTGCCGGTCGAGACCAGGTCGACGATGCCGTCGGCCGTGCCCAGGCTCGGCGCGATTTCGACCGCGCCGTTGAGCATCACGATGTCGGCTTCGACCGAGTTGTCTTCGAGAAAGCGCCGGGTCAAATGCGGATAGCTGGTGGCGAGGCGCTTACCGGCCAGGTCGGCGATCGATGAGGCCGGGGAATCCTCGGGGACCGCAAGCTTGAGCTGGCAGTGGCCGAAGTCGAGCTGCGCGAGGCTTTCGAGCCGCAGCTCGGGCTGTCCCCGGCGCGCTTCGAGCAGCTTTTCCTCCGCCACGTTCTCACCCACGATGCCGAGCTGGCAAACGCCTTCGATGAGCAGGCGGGGGATGTCGTCGTCGCGCACCAGCAGCAGGTCGACCGGCAGGTTGCGACCGTACCAGAACAGCTTGTCCTTGCTGCGGGCGAAGTGCAGGCCCGAGCGCTCGAGCAGCTGCAGCGACTTGTCGGCCAGGCGGCCGGACTTCTGGATGGCGATCTGTATTCGGTTCATTGGTTTCGGTTGGGTTTGGTGCAGTTTGGGTCTCACGCAGAGCCGCCGAGCCGCGGAGAGCGCAGAGGAAAAGAAGAATCGAAGGAAAGGCAGCAATTCAATAGCCGCCTCGGCTGTGGTCTTCAGATCCCCTCTTCTCGCTTCCTTCTCTGCGAACTCTGCGTCTCGGCGGCTCTGCGTGAGGCAGACGACATTGCTGAAAGCCGCACAGCTTCATGCATTGGCAGCACCTTTCAGCCTTTCAAGGGCCATGCGGTAGCCGCCGTTGCCGTTTTCCAGGTAGCGGGCGACGCGGCCGATGGTGGTGACGCTCACGCCGGTGAGGTCGTGGATCTGGCGGTAGGGCATGCCCTGGTCGAGATAGCGCACCACCCGCCAACGGTCGACCAGCGCCTCCAGTTCGGCCGGCGTGGTGAGATCCTTGAGCAGGGCCCGCATGTCCTCGGGGGTCCGCATGGCCATCAGCGCCTCGGCCAGGCTGGAACGGGCGGCGCGGTTGGCTTCGAAGTGCTGTGGGTCGTGCTGTTTCATGGCTGATCAATGTAATAACACGTTATTACAATAGCACAGCTGCGTGAACATGCCAATCGCGGGGTGAGTGGGGTGCGTGAGGCGCGGCGTCCCGCGCCCGCAGGGCGTGCGTGCAGGATCAGCCGCGGCCGTAGCCGTCCGGGTCGCGACGGTAGTAGGGGCGCTGGTGATCACGCAGCTTGCGGCTGCGGCAGGTGGCCAGGTGTCGGTCGCGTTCCGCCACGCGCTCGTAGACGCGGCGCGGTGCCGCGCGCAGGCCCCAGCGATAGTGGACTTCCCAGTCCAGGGCCCAGTGCTGGCCGCTGAAGCCGCAGACCATCTCGCGCCCTTCCTGGGCCTGGCCCATCGATTCGTTGGCGTACCAGTAGGCCAGGCGGTGCTGGGGATGTTCGAGGCGGAAATGCGAACTCGGCGGCGGCCAGTCACCGTAGCCGCGCGGGGCTTGGGCGCAGGCGGCGTCCCATCCGAGCGCGACGATCAGCAGCAGCGCCAGCAAGGCGGATCCGGAACCAGATCGCGCGACGGGTGTTTTCATGCCGCCATTATGCGCGAGCGGACTGAACCCATTCTGAATCCCGGATCAGATCGCCGGCGGCGCGGGCTCCGGCTGCCGCGGCCGCCTCCAGCGAGCGCGCAGGGTAATCCAGAGTACGCCGGCGAGGACCAGCGAACCGCCCGTGAGCAGACGCGGGCCGGGGCGGTCGCCCCACAAGAGGACGCCGAGCACGACGGCCAGGATGGGCACCAGCAGCAGAAACGGGGTGATGCGATTGACCTCGTGGCGCTGGATCAGCCAGTAGAACCCGCCGTGGCCGATGATCGAGGCGGCCACGGCCGAATACGCCACCGCGTACCAGACATCCGGACGCTCGATTGTCTGCCGAAGCACGTCGGAGGGCGTCTCGAGCCACACGGCCAGCAGCCCCAGGGGGACGACCGACAGCAGCGCGTTCCAGGCCTGGAAACTGAATACGCCGATGCCCTTCAGACGTCTCATCAGTATGGTGCCCGTAGCCAGCGACAGGGCGGAGAGCAGCACCAGGGCCAGCACGTCGAGCTGCGACAGCACCAGCGGGTCGAGCCCCATGACCAGCACGCCGCCGAAAGCGATCAGGATGCCGCTGGTGGTGCGCCAGCCGATGCGCTCGCCCAGCAGCAACACCGCCATGAGGGTCGACAGCGGCACGTAGATCTGCATCAGGAGCGCGATCGAGGAGACATCCTCGGAGCGCCCGAGGGCGAGGAAGACCAGGCCGAAATGAATCGCACCCATGGTCCAGCAGCACGCCAGCAGCGTCTTCCACTGGTCGCGGGCCGGCAGGCGCAAAAAAGGCGCGAGCAACAGCAGCACCAGTCCGAAACGCACGACCGTGAAGGTGACCGGTTCGAGAATGCGAACCGCCCAGGCCGCCGCGATGAAATTACCGGCCCAGAGCAGGCAGATCAGCAGGAGAAAAACGAAATGCGGGACGGGCATGGCAAGGCTGGCGGCTCGGCGGTGCCCATTGTGCCCGATCCCGGCCTCCCGGATGGCCCGATTCGGCAATTCCGGTGGACGCTGTCTGTCAGCAAGTGGACGAAAACTGTCACTTTTGCGTCCGGATGGCCCGGAAAAACCGGTCGAAATCGCCGAAAACGCGTTTTTCCCGTTTTTGGCACGCCTTCTGCATTACTGAGTTCGAACGGCAAATCTGACAAAAGGTGCCACCCATGACCAAGACCATCCGAGCCGCCGAACAGGACCAGGACGTGCAACTGGCCGCCCACGGTGACGAAAAGGGATTCGACAATCTGCTCGCCGACGAAGTCGTCGTCGAGTGGCTCATGCAGCTCGAGCAGGAATCGAACCTGCGCGCTGTCGCCGGCTGAAGCCAGCCGGCAGTACCCCAAGCGAATTCGGGAAGGGGAACCCGTGGTGCACTACGGTGCACCTGTCTGACCGGTCAGCATAATCGGCCGGATGCCGACGCCCGCCTTCACGGTGGGCGTTTGCTTGTCTGCTAATGTCCAAACCATGATTCTCCTGAGCGCCCTCCTCGGATGTGCCGTCGTCATGATGGCGCTGTGGCTGTGGCAGCTCGGCAGCAAACGCGCCGACTGGGTCGATGCCGCCTGGGCCGCGCTGATCGGTGTCCAGGCAGTCGGCTTTGCGATCGTCGGCGACGGCGCCGTGGAGAAGCGCCTGCTCGGGGCGATGCTGGCCGCTACCTGGTCGAGCCGGCTTGCCGTTCACCTGATCCAGCGACTGGCCGCCCACTCGGCCGAAGACGGCCGCTACCAGGCAATGCGCGAGCACTTCGGGGCGCGCGCCAACCCCTTCTTTCTCGCATTCTTCCTGATCCAGGCCCTGGTCGCCTGGCTGTTCGCCCTGCCGGTGTGGGTGGTGGTGAACGATCCTTCATCCGAACTGACGATCTGGGTCGTTGCGGGCGTCGCGATCTGGTTTCTCAGCCTCGCCGGCGAGTCGCTGGCCGACCGGCAACTTGCGGCGTTCAGGGCCGACGAGTCGAACCGGGGAAAGGTCTGCCGCGATGGATTGTGGCGCTACTCGCGCCACCCCAACTACTTCTTCGAGTGGCTGCACTGGTTCAGCTATCCGCTGGTCGCCGCAGGCGCTCCGAATCAGTGGCTGGCCTGGTTGGGTCCGCTGGTGATGCTGGTCTTCCTCTACCGGATCTCGGGCATCCCCTACACGGAAAAACAGTCGCTGAAATCGCGCGGGGAGGCGTACCGGCAATACCAGCGCACGACCTCGCCGTTCATTCCGTGGCCGCCGAAGGGGTGAGGGGCCAAGCGCCCGATCGAGACCCGCGTAGGTCGCGGTCGCATCCGCGACGGGCGAGGTCTCGGACCTGAGCACAGGTCGCTACCCGTGTGCAAATCCACTACGTCGTCCGTCGGGGCCGCGTCCCCGACCAACGCGGGCGATCGCCGAAGTCAGGGAACCGTGGCCTTCCCGATGTAGTTGGTGTCGGTTCCGAACCAGATGCTGTCCGTCTCCGGGTCGAACACCATGTGGCGGACCGTGCCGCCGCCGCTGGGGACATCGCCCATGGCGAAGAAGGATTCGGACGCCGGATCGAATCCGACGAAACGGTTGGGGTCCTGCCAGGTTTCCACGAACCAGATGCGGTCCTGGTCGTCGGCGGCAACCGCGTAGGCGCCGGACTTGTCCTTGCCGGGCATGCGCCATTCCGCGAACTCGCCGCTGTCGGGATCATAGTGGCCCAGGTAGCCCTTGGCGTAGTCGCCGTAGAAGATCCCGGCGTCGGTGTAGGCAAGGCGGCGCGGCCGCGCATCCTCGCGCGGTAGTTCGATTTCGGTGAGCTCGAAGGTATCGGCGTCGACGCGAGCGAGCTTGTTGGTGCCGAACAGCGCCACCCAGGCGGTGTCGTTCTCATCGAGGACGATACCGTAGGGTCGGGAGCGATCCTCCGATACCCCGACCAGATCAATCTCGCCGGATTCGCGATCATAGCGGCCGATGTGATTGCTCCACTGCGAGGTGAACCAGATGCGGCCCTGCGAGTCCTCGACCAGGGTGTGGGGGTCGGCCGCCCGTTCACCGGGCGTGTCCACCTGCTCGATGTCGCCGGAGTCGGGATCGAGCCGGCCCAGGTGGGCGGCCTTGTTGCCGGCGTACCAGATCTCCTGGTCGTCGGTGACGATCACATTGTGCGGACCGGCGCCTTCGGGCAGCTCGAAGCGCTCGAACGCTTCGCTGCCGGGATCGAACACGGCGACGTAGTCGCCCGCCTGGCCGACGAACCAGATTCGGCCGTCGGCCGCGACATCGGGGTCGCGCGGGCGAGTGTTTTCCCAGGGGACCTGCCACTCGCGGACTTCGATTTCGGTGGCGGGGGCGCCCTCATCCTGTGCCAGGGCGGGATAGATGGCGAGAACTCCCGCCATTGCGGTCATGATCTTGCGCATGGTGCACCTCGATCGGTTGACGAGACTCCGATTCTAGCGCGATGGCGCGGCGGGACGCTTTCACGCAGGCTGCGTAGGTC
>CAZSGS010000107.1:0-1696 GCA_964606365.1 uncultured Wenzhouxiangella sp.
GCTCGAGCAGACCCGGGCATTGGCAACCACACCCAGCGAGGCGCTGCTCGATCTCGCCATGCTCCAGCCGGAGGCGGTGACCGATTCCCTGCGGGCCTACCAGATCGCCAAGCGCGGCAGTTCGCTGCGGGTGCAGGCCGAGGCGGTTCGATGGGCCAGGCGCGGCGCGCGGGTCAATGCCATCAGTCCCGGCATCGTGGTCACCCCCCTGTCGAGGAGGGAGCTCAGCGGCCCGCACAGCCGGGATTATCGGCGCATGATCGAGGTGTGTGCCGCCGGTCGCGCCGGCACGCCTGATGAGGTCGGCGGGCTCGGGGCGCTGCTGATGGGCCCGGAGGGCCAGTTCATCTCCGGCAGCGACTTCCTGATGGACGGCGGAGTGACGGCGGCGTACTGGTACGGCGAACTGGCGCCCGAGTAGAGCGCGGGGATGCCCCGGCGGTATCAGCCGCCGGCCGGCGGCACATCCGGCGCGAAGTCGAAGGAATCGTAGAACAAACGATCCTCGGGCACGCCGGCCTTCAGGAATGCCGGGCGCGCGGCGTGGATCATGGCCGGCGGGCCGGACATGTAGACGTCCCAGCCGGAGAGGTCGGGATGGTGGCGCAGCACCGCCTCGTGGACAAAGCCCGTTTCGCCGTCCCAGGTTGGGTCGGGCTCGGAAACGACCGGGACGAAGTTGAGCGCCGGATGCGTCTTCTGCCAGCTTCGGACGAGTTCGGCGGCATAGAGGTCGTCGGCGCCACGGGTGCCCCAGAACAGTTCCAGCGGGCGCTCGTCGCCGGCGTGGATCAGCTCCTCGACCATGGCCTTCAGCGGCGCGAAGCCGGTGCCGCCGCCGGCCAGCACGGCGGGGCGTTCGGAGCTGCGGCGGAAGAAGAAGGTGCCGAGCGGACCCTCGAAGCGCAGGATCTCCTTCGGTTGCATGTCGCCGAACACGTGGCCCGTGAAGCCGCCGCCGTCGACGTGCTTGACGTGGAGTTCGAGAAAGTCCTTTTCCGACGGCGGCGAGGCGATGGAGAACGCCCGGCGCTTGCCTTCGGGCAGCAGGATGTCAATGTACTGGCCGGCCAGGAACTGCAGCCGGGCGGCCGCGGGCAGCTTCAGGCGCAGGCGCATGGTGTCGTCGGTGAAGCGTTCCATGTCCTCCACGCGCGCCGGCAGCATCCGTACGGGAATGTCCTCGACCTGTTCGATCTCGCGCGATTCGATGACGACGTCGCCGGCGGCCACGGCCTGGCAGCTGAGCATCTGGCCGTCGTGGAGCTCGTTCTGATCGAGCGCTGTCGGCGGGTTGAAGGGATAGCGGATCTCGCCTTCGATCAGGCGGCACTTGCAGCTCGCGCAGGTGCCGTTGCGGCACGAGTAGGGCAGCACGATGCCCTGACGCAGGGCGGCGGTCAGGATGGTCTCGTCCGCTCGGGCGCTGAATTCGCGGCCGGTCGACGCGATGCGGATCTGGACGTTTCGGGAAGAAGGCACTCGGGGATCGAATCGGTTTCCAACAAGCGCTACATGATGCCAGATCCCGGGTGAATCGACGGCCCTTCCCTGTGCTAACCTGCGATCGCACCGAATCCGCCCGCCGAGGGCCATCAAGCTTGACCGACTGGAGCCAATTGACCACCGCCGACGACCCGATCGAGGCGGGATTCCTGCGTGGCCTGCTGGAATCGGCCGGTAGCATCGAGTACGA
>CAZSGS010000107.1:1706-7756 GCA_964606365.1 uncultured Wenzhouxiangella sp.
GGCCGGTATCGAGGTGCAGCTGCGCAGCATGGAATTGTGGGGCGTGGCGGTCGAGATCTACTATTCCGAAGGTGCGCGCCCGTCGCTGTGGGTGCGCGAGCGCGATCTCGAAGCGGCAAAGCGCGTGTTGGAGCGCCGCGACGAGCCCGGCGGGGGCGGGTCCTGGGCCTGCCCGAACTGCGGCGAACGGCTGGAAGCGCAGTTCACCACCTGCTGGCAGTGTGGACAGGCACGCGGAGCGACAGGGTGATCGATCCCGTTGAACGACAGCCGACGTTCCGAACGCCTTGGCGGCTGATCTGGCGCGTGCCGCTGTTTTGTCTGCACGTGGTCATCGGTCTGCCGCTGACTCTGCTGTGCTTCCTGCCCGGTATCAATCGCATTCCGGTCGCCGGTATGCCGCTGCGAAAGCGCGCGCACCGGGCCTGGCAGCGGATCACGCTGCGCTTGTTCGGCGTGCGCATGGACATTTCCGGGCGCTTGCCCGACGGGCCGGCGCTGATTGTCGCCAACCATATCAGCTGGCTCGATATCGTGTTGCTGCAGGCGCTTTGGCCGATGTGGCTGGTGGCCAAGGCGGAGATCCGCGCCTGGCCCTTGATCGGTTGGCTGGCCGAGGCGGGCGGCACCCTGTTCATCGTGCGCGGCAAGCTGGAGTCTCGCCAGAGGATCTCGCGCCGGATGGCGGCGCTGATGCGTCGCGGCGATCGAGTGGGCATCTTTCCCGAAGGCGGCATTCGACCGGATCGCGGCGTCAACCGGTTTCACGCCCCCCTGTTCGCGCCGGCGATTCGCACGCGCATGCCGGTCGTGCCCGTGGCCATCCGCTACGAGCGCGAGCACGACTTGCACGAAGAGTTCGTTTTCGGCCCCCACGAAAGCTTCCTGCGCAATTTCTTCCGCCTGATGGCCGAGGCGCCGCTGACCGGGCGGATCATGATCGGCGAGCCGATCCTGGATTACGACAACGGACGGCGCCGACTGGCGGAGAAGGCCGGTGCCGTGGTCAAGGATTTCTATGACAATGCCTGAATCGTCCCGGTCCGAATTCTCACCCGGCGGCCTGCTCGGCAACCGGCACGTGCAGTCCATTCTCACTTCCGGCCCCTGGCGCCGGCGCCAGGTGAGAAAGCGTGCCGCCGAGTACCTGGCGCGGCGCGAGGAGCGCGTCATCACCGCCCGGGACGGCACGCGCCTTCTCGGCTTCTCCAACCGCGCTCGGACCGATCGGCGCGAGGCGCTGGTCGTGCTGCTTCACGGCTGGGAGGGCAGCGTCGATTCGAACTACCTGCTGTCGACGGCCGTGACGCTCGATCAGGCCGGCTTCGACACGTTCCGGCTCAATTTTCGCGACCATGGCGAATCGCACCATCTCAACGAGGGGCTTTTTCATTCCTGCCTGCTCGAGGAAGTGCTCGACGCGGTCGCCGCGGTCGCCGACGAATACGACGGCCCCGTCTTTCTCGCCGGTTTTTCCCTGGGCGGCAATTTCGCGCTGCGGATTGCTCGCCACGCGCCCTCGCGGGGACTCGAGCTCAGACGCGTCATTGCCGTCAGCCCGGTCATCAAGCCACGGCACGTGCTCGACGCCATGGAGCAGGGGCTGCCGATTTACGAGCGCTATTTCGTGCACAAGTGGCGGCGCTCGCTCAAACACAAGCAATCGCTCTACCCCGAACGGTACAATCTGCGCGACTGGTTCCGGCTGGGTCGCGTTCGCGCCCAGACGGCGTGGCTGGTCGAGCGCCTGACCGAGTTCGAGAGTCTCGACGAGTATCTCGAGGGGTATTCAGTGGCCGGCGACTACCTGGCCGGCCTGGAGACCTCGACCTTGATCATCACGGCCGCGGACGACCCGATCATACCGATCAGCGATTTCAAGGCGCTGCCGCGCCCGCCGGCGCTGGATATCGAGGTCGTCCCCCGCGGCGGCCATTGCGGCTTCCTGGCCAACTGGCGCCTGGAGAGCTGGATCGAATACAGAGTGAAAAGTGAGCTATGCAGACTGACGGAGAACTGATCCGGCAGGCCCGGGGCCTGTTCGAAAAGGGCGATTTTGCCGGGGCCGAGCAGGCCTATCGCGAGCTGGCAGAGCAGCTGCCCGAAGACAAGTACATCGACATCATGCTGATCATCGGCGCCTGCCAGCAGGCGCAGGGGCGGGACGACGAGGCCCTCGATACCCTGCAGCAGGCGGTCGCCAGGGACGACTCGCGCGCCGAGTCGTGGTTCCAGCTCGGTCGCGCCCGTCGTGGCGCCGGCGACGAGGAGGGCGCAAGCGAGGCGCTGGAGAAGGCCGTCGTACTCGATCCCAACCACGCCCTCGCGCGGGTGGAGCTCGGCCACCAGGCGCTGGCGGCCGGTGAACGCGAAACCGCGCAAGCGCATTACCGCACGGCCCTGCGCGCTCAGACCGACTGCGTGCCTGCCCTGGTGGGGCTGGCCGAGCGTCTGCTCGATAGCGGTGACGTCGATCAGGCTTACGAACTCTCGGCCCGGGCCGTGCGGCTGCGTCCGGACAGTATCGAGGCGCAGGTGGCGGCGGCACGCGTGTTCATGCGTCGCGGTCACCCGGATTTCGTCGAGCGCTGCCTGGAGAATGCGCTTTCGGCGGCCCCGGACAGCGCCGAGCTGCACCGGGCCATGGCCCGGCTACTGCTGCAGCGCGGACGTGCGGAGGAGTCCCTGGCCGCGGCGGCCGAGGCGCGACGCTGCGGCGCCGGCGATCATCGCCTGTCGCTGCTCGAAGTTCGGGCCCTGCACCGCCTTGGCCGGCTGTCGGAGGCGCGCCGGCGACTCGAGGCGCTCTCCGCTCACCAGCCGCTGGACGCCGCCGGCGTGCTGATGCTGGCCGAGCTCCGCCTGTCCGACGGTGATGCCCGGGGCGCCACGGATCTGATCGAGCAGCTCGACGGTGAGTGGCCCGAAGCCGGTCAGTTGCTTCGGGCGCGACTGGCCGAGATGTCGGGAGAAGGCGCCCGCGCCGCCGAGCTGGCGGCTGCCCTACATGAAGATGGCAGCGGTCGCATCCGGCGCCAGTCGCGGCTTCTGAGCGCACGCCTTGCCATGGCCGGCGACCAGCCGCAAGCCTGTATCGAGGCGCTGCAGCCCCTGGCCGAGGAAGGCGACGACGACCCGCTCGTGCATTGGATGCTTGCCAGGGCCCTCGATCGGGCGGGGCGACACGAGGAAGCGGCCGTTCATCTGCCGCGCACGGGTTGGCGCGTGCCGCCGCTGCTGCGCTCGGCCGCGGCGCAGATGCCGAGCGAACTCTACGACGCCCTGGCCGCTTTCGAGCCGGACGGCTGGCCGAGTCGCGCGCCCGACGACGGGCGAGCGCAGCCGGTGTTCATCCTGGGCTGGCCCGGCAGCGGTCGCGATCAGCTGCTGGCGGCACTGGTCGAGCAGTGGACTACGCGGGTGCTCGATCGGGAAGGCGCAGCCCGGCGACGCGAGATCCTCGGGCTTCCGGCCTGGCCGGCGCAGCTGGCCGCGCTCGACGACGGCCGCGTGCGCCTGGCGCGCAAGCGCTACCTGCGCCAGGTCTCCGGCGACGGCGGTCCGGTGCTCGAGCCGATGTGGCTGCCGCTGGCGGCGCTTCCGGCCATCGCGCGACTGTTCCCGAATGCGACCGTCGTGCTGGCCGACGCCGACGTGCGCGACCTGGAGCTCGACTGGCGCCTGGCCGGCTTCCGGGGCATCGACGAACTGCGGACCCTTTGCGAGCGCGAGCAGGCCCTGCTCGAAACCCTGCTCGAGCGGCTGCCGCTGGACTTCATGCTGTTCTCGCGCGGCGATCTCGAGCGCGATGCCAGCGACGTGGCGGCCGAGCTGGCGAGGGTGATGGGCCTGGATGACGCTTCGGCCCTGGCCGAGGCCATCGATCGGCAGTTCCGTGCCCTGCCCGCGACGGGACACTGGCGGCATTACGGCGCGCTCTTCACGCCGTCCCCCGCCGACTGAGCTCGCCGGGTCTGTAACAGCGGCGTCATGCCCGGTTCCGGCAAATCCGCTAACATGGCGCCAGTCTTGAAGGGGCCGCTCCGTTGCGACGTGCATTCCCGATAATGCTGGCGATCGTTCTGGCCGGATGCTGCCCGGGCGAACAGGTTGACGAGCGGGGCTGGCCGAATGAACTGGTGCTGGGCCTGGTGCCCTCGCTCGAAGCCGAAGCCATGGTCGACAACCTCGAGCCCCTGGCCGATTTTCTCAGCGAAGAACTGGGCATGCCCGTGACCAGCTTCGTGCCGCAGGACTACACCGGCCTGGTCGAGGCGCTGGGCACCGGCCGCGCCGATATCGGCATGTTGCCGCCGTTCGCGGCCATGCTCGGCCAGCGCCGCTACAACATCGAGACGATCCTGATTTCGGTGCGTGAGGGGGAGACCGGTTACCGCTCGCAGTTCATGACCAACGACCCGTCGGTGTGCGACACGCCCGTGGTCGAGGACGAGCGCGGCTACCTGACCTGCGATGGCGACGTCGGTGTACTCGAGGGCGAGACCGTCGCGTTTACCGATCCCAACAGCACCTCCGGCTTCCTCTTTCCCTCGGTGCATCTGATGAAACGGGGCATCGACCCGCAGAAGGATGTCGACGGCCTGTTCGTGGGCGGCCACGACTCGGCCGCGGTGGCCGTGTATTCCGGGGACGTGCGCTTTGCCGTCGCCTACGACGACGTGCGCATGTTCATCGAGCCGCAGTATCCCGATATCGGCCAGGAGGTGATCACCTTCGCGCATACCGAGATGATTCCCAACGACGGCGTGCAGCTGCGCCCCGGCCTGCCGGAGGACCTGCAGACGGCCATCGCCGAGGCCTTCGTCAAGCTGACCGAGGTGCAGGCGGATCTGCCGCGTGAAGAGAAGGTGCTGTGGGTCCTCTACGAAATCGATGGTTTCGTGCCGGCGACCGAAGGGCTCTACGACCCGGTGCGCGATGCCTACGAGCTGCTGCGGGAATGACCAGGGGACAAGCAATGGAAGCAAGCCATGACTGACCAGCGAGGCCGCATCCGCTTCGCCGATGCCGGTGTGACCTATCCCGACGGCACGGTGGGGATGAAGAACCTTGACCTGGCGATCGAGCCGGGCGAGTTCGTGGTTATCGTCGGCTCCTCCGGGGCGGGCAAGTCGACCCTGCTGCGCGCCATCAACGGCCTCAATCGCCTGACCGCCGGTACGGTCGAGGTCGACGGCGAAGTGGTCTCGCAGCGTGAAGGCAGGGAGTTGCGGGCGCTGAGAAAACGCGTCGGCATGATTTTCCAGGATTTCCGACTGGTCAAGCGAACCAGCGTGATCAACAACGTGCTCATCGGCCGCCTGGCGCACGTGCCGGGTTGGCGCGCGATGTTCAGTCTCTGGCCCCAGCACGACCGCGATATCGCCGCCCGGGCGCTCGAGCGCGTGGGCATTCCGGAGAAGGCGTGGGTTCGCGCCAGCTCGCTGTCCGGCGGTCAGCAGCAGCGTGTCGGCATCGCCCGCGCCCTCGCCCAGGAGCCGGCCATCATCCTGGCCGACGAACCGGTCGCCTCGCTCGATCCGGTCACCACGCACCAGATCATGCGCGATCTGGTGCGGATCAACCGCGAGCTGGGCATCACCACCCTGGTCAACCTGCACTTTCTCGATCTGGCCCGCGAGTACGGCGAGCGCATCATCGGACTCAGGCACGGCGAGCTGGTCTATGACGGTTCGGCGAAGACCGTGACGGATGAGGATTTCAGGGACATTTACGGCAGGGAGTTTACGGAAGACGATCTGCTGGAAGAAGGGCAATGATCAAGCACGAAGTCCGAAATCCGAAATCCGAAACAAGCACGAAATCCGAAGCACGAAACGGGTGCCCATCGCATTTCGAGTTCGGGTTGTCGAATTTCGAATCTGTTTCGGATTTGGTGCTGCGGGTTTCGAGTTTCCGATACGCGGAGCGGAACAGTGCTCCCTGAACGTCCTGGTCGCAACTGGCCTCTGATCATCGTCACTGCCAGCTTCCTGATCGCCATGACCTGGTGGTCGGCCAACGGTATCGGGTTCTCGCTGATCGAACTG
>CAZSGS010000108.1:0-7754 GCA_964606365.1 uncultured Wenzhouxiangella sp.
GATGCCGTGGCGCGGCCCGACAGCGGCGAGCAGGTACACGAGTTGCTGCGCCTGGCCGACGATCACGACTTTATCGTCATCCCCTACGGCGGCGGCACCTCGGTCGCGGGGCACATCACGCCGGCCCCTTCCGGTCGCCCGATCGTCACCCTGGCGCTGACCCGGATGAACCGGCTGCTCGACCTCGACGAGACCAGCGGGGTTGCCGCCTTCGGCGCCGGTGCGCGCGGGCCCGAGGTCGAGGCCCAGCTGCGCGCTCGCGGCTACACCCTCGGGCATTTTCCGCAGTCCTGGGAACTGTCGACCCTGGGCGGCTGGGTCGCGAGTCGCTCCAGCGGCCAGCAGTCGATCCGCTACGGTCGCATCGAGCAGTTGTTCGCCGGCGGGCGCGTGGAAACGCCGGCCGGGCCGCTGGACCTGCCGACCTTCCCCGCCTCGGCCGCCGGCCCCGACCTGCGCGAGCTGGTGCTCGGCTCCGAGGGTCGCCTGGGCGTGATCACCGAGGTGCGGGTACGCGTCAGTCCACTGCCCGAAGAGGAGATTTTCGAGACGGTCTTCGTGCCGGACTGGAAGCGCGCGTTCGAATGCGCCCGCGAACTGGCCCTCAGACGCATCGATTTGTCGATGCTGCGCGTGGCCAATCCCGCCGAGACCTTCACCGGGCTGCGGCTCGCCGTCGACGAACGCCAGCTCGGCTGGTTCGAGCGCTGGCTGCGCCTGCGCGGAATCGGCGCGGACAAGTGCATGCTCACGCTCGGCTACACCGGCGGCCACGTCGCCGTCGGCGAGGCCCGACGCCAGGCACGCGCAGTCCTCGCGCGCCACGGTGCGGCGGCGCCCATGGCGGGCAGGCTGGGACGCAAGTGGGCACACGGCCGCTTTCGCTATCCCTACCTGCGCGAGGCACTGTGGCACCTCGGCTACGCCGTGGACACCTTCGAGACGGCGCTGGACTGGTCGCGGGTCAACGGCTACGTCCGCGACGTCGAAGCCCGCGTGAGCGAGGCCCTGTCCGAGCAAGGTGAGCGGGTACACGTGTTCACCCACCTGTCGCACGTCTACCGCCAGGGCTCGAGCGCCTACACCAGCTATCTCTATCGCGTCGGCGAGGACTACGACACCGCACTCGAACGCTGGCGCAGGATCAAGGCCGTTGCCAGCCGGGCCATCATCGACTGGGGCGGCACCATCAGCCACCAGCACGGCGTGGGGCGCGACCATGCACCCTACCTGAAAGCCGAAAAGGGCGAGCTGGGCCTGTCGGCGCTGGCCACCGTGTTCGGTCGATTCGACCCGGACGGCCGGATGAACCCCGGCGTGTTGCTGCCGCAGGACGAGCCGTGAAGCGCCCCGACGGCTGGCAGACCGGATCGCGCGAGGCCCTACTCGATCGCCTCGCCGGGGACGACCGCCCCTGGGACCTGGTCGTCATCGGCGGCGGCATCACCGGCGCCGGCGTGCTGCGCGAGGCCGCGCGGCACGGCTGGCGCGTCTTGCTGGTCGAGCAGCGCGACTTCGCCTGGGGCACGTCCAGCCGCTCGGCGCGCATGATCCACGGCGGCCTGCGCTATCTCACCCAGGGCGACCTGCGCCTGACCCGCGAGGCGGTGGCCGAGCGCGAGCGCCTGCTGCGCGAGGCGCCGGGCCTGGTCGAGGAACTGCCTTTCCTCTACCCCGTGCGCCGGGGACAGTTTCCGGGCCGGCGCGTGTTCGGTTCGCTGCTGTGGTGCTACGACCGCTTCGCCGGCAGGAGCCGGCAGCGCTTTCACTCGGCCGATGAAACCGCCTGGCTGCTGCCGGGTCTCGACCAGACCGGCCTGCGGGGCGCGGTCGGCTACGTCGACGCGGTCACCGACGACGCCCGCCTGGTCATGCGGCTGCTCGTTGAGGCCCGCCGCGACGGCGCGCAGGCCGTCAACTACCTGCGCGTCGACGCCCTCGAACAATCGGGTGGCGCCGTCGACGGCGTCGAGCTGGTCGACGAGGTCGAGGGCCGCCGTTTCAGCGTCAAGGCGAAATGCGTGGTCAACGCCACCGGCGCCTGGGCGGACCGTCTGCGCCACGGCGTCGGCGGCGCGCCGCGCCTGCGCCCGCTCAAGGGTTCGCACCTGGTGGTGCCGGCCTGGCGGCTGCCGGTGTTCCAGGCCCTGGCCTGCCGGCATCCGCGTGACGGGCGATTCGTCTACCTCTATCCCTGGGCCGGCCGGACGGTGGTCGGCACCACCGACATCGACTACGACGGCGATCTCGACGACGAACCCGGCATTGCGCGCGACGAGCTGGACTACCTGCTCGAGGCGGTGGATGCGCAGTTTCCGGCCGCCGGCATCGGCGAAGCCGACGTCGTATCCAGCTGGTCCGGCATCCGCCCGATCGTGGCCGGGGCGGGCCACGACCCGGCCCGCATCGCCCCGTCGAAGGCCAGCCGCGACCACCTGGTCCTGGTCGAAAACGGCCTGGTCACCGTCACGGGCGGCAAGCTGACGACCTTTCGCCCGATGGCCATCGACGTGCTCCACCGCGCCGGGCGCCTGGTCGGAAGGGAGTTCTCGCCCGAGCCGGGCACCCCGGTTTTCCCGCCCGCGCCCGCTCGCTTGCCCGGCCTGCGCTTCGACAACGAGCTGCCGCGGCGCCTGGGCGGGTACTTCGGCAGCGCGGCCGTGCGGCTGCTGGCCGAGGCCGACCCGCCGGAGCGCGCGCCCGTGCCCGGAACCGACACGCTCTGGGCCGAACTGGCCTTCTCGGCCCGGCGCGAGGCCGTCGTGCACCTCGACGACCTGCTGCTTCGGCGCAGTCGCATCGGTTTGTTGCTACCGCGGGGCGGTGCCGACCTCGCCGGCGCGATCGAGCGGTTGTGTCGACGCGATCTCGGCTGGGACGCGTTACGCTGGTCGGATGAATGGCAGCGCTACCGGGCGATCCACGCCCGGCATTACGCGCTGCCGGCGCCGCAACGTCCAGGGGAGTGACCATGAGCGACGATGACCAGCCACTGATTCTCGCCATCGACAACGGCACGCAGAGCATACGCGCGCTGCTGTTCGACGCCGGTGGCGTGCTCGCCGGCCGGCACAAGATCGAGATCGAGCCCTGGTTTTCCGACGCCCCGGGCCGGGCCGAACAGGACCCCGAGCTGTACTGGAGCGAGGTCGGTCGCGCCTGCCGCGCGCTGTGGGACGAAGGCTACGATCCGGCCCGGGTCGCGGCCGTGGCGGTGACCACCCAGCGCGGCACGCAGATCTGCCTCGACGCCGACGGGTGTGCGCTGCGACCGGCCATCCTCTGGACCGACCGCCGCCGGGTCGGCATCGACCGACTCCCGCAGATGCCCCTGCACTGGCGCGTTCTCAGCCGCCTGAGCGGTCGCGCCCGGGCCCTGAGGCACCTGCGCGAGCACGCCGAATGCAACTGGCTGGCGGTCCACGAGCCCGAAACCTGGAAGAAGACGGCCGCGTTCGTCGGTGTCTCCGGCTTTCTCAACCTCAGGCTGACCGGAAGGCTCGTCGACTCGGTCGGCAGCCAGGTCGGCTACCTGCCCTTCAACTACCGCGGCCGCATCTGGGCCGGGCCGAACAACTGGCGCTGGCCGGCGCTGTCGATTCGTCGCGAGCAGCTGCCCGACCTGGTCAATCCGGGCGATCAGCTCGGCGAACTCACGCAATCGGCCGCCGGGCACCTGGGCCTGGGCGCCGGCCTGCCCGTGATCGCCGCCGGCGCGGACAAGGCCTGCGACCTGGTCGGGGCGGGTATCAGCGATCGCAACTACGGCTGCATCAGCTTCGGCACCCGCTCGACCATCAGCGTCCACAGCGCGCGCTACTTCGAAGCGCGGCCGCCGATGCCCGCCTTCCCCGCCGCCCGCCACGGCTATTTCATGGTCGAGTCCGCCGTGCCGCGGGGGTTCTGGATGGTGCGCTGGTTCAAGGAGCAGTTCGGGCTCGAGGAGCGCCAGCGCGCCGAGGCGACGGGTGTGACCGCCGAATCCCTGCTCGACGAACTGGTCGACGAGGTCGCGCCGGGCTCGCTGGGCCTGATGCTGCAGCCCTACTGGGGCCACGACGTCGATTCCGGGCCCGAGGCGAAAGGCGCGATCATCGGCTTCGGCGACGTGCACACCCGCGCTCACCTCTACCGCGCCCTGCTCGAGGGCATTTGTTATGCCCTGCGCGAAGGGTCCGAACGTATCGAGCGCCGTTCCAGCCGGCGGCTGCAGGTGCTTCGCGTGTGCGGCGGCGGCGCGCGCTCGGAGACGGTCATGCAGCTTGCCGCCGATATCTTCAACTGCCCGGTCGAACGTCCGCACACGGTCGAGACTTCCGGGCTGGGCGCGGCCGTACTGGCCGCCTACGCCCTCGGCTGGCACCCGAGCGTGCGCGTGGCCACCCGGGAGATGACCCGCGTCGGCCATCGCATCGAACCGAACGAAGCCAACCACGCCGTCTACGACAAGCTCTATCGCCGCGTCTACCGCCGCCTGTACAAACGCCTGGCGCCGCTTTATCGCGACATCCGCGAGATCACCGGCTACCCCGACTAATGTTCCCCTTGCAATGGCTTGCACTGGCCGATTGACGACCTCATTGGCAACATGGATGCATGAACCGCGAGTTCTTCGACAGCGTTCCCTACCCCGGCCTGGCCGCCGACGCGGTGCTGGTGGTTCATGCCCTGTTCGTCGCTTTCGTCATCGGCGGGCAGCTGGCCGTGATGGCCGGCTGGATCCGCGGCTGGGAATGGGTTCGCAATCCCTGGTTTCGCGGAGTCCATCTGGTGGTCATCGCCTACATCGTCGTCCAGACCTGGCTCGGCCGCCTGTGTCCGCTGACCGTGTGGGAAGCACAGCTGCGCCGGGCGGCCGGCCAGTCGTACCACGAGCAGAGCTTTATCGGCTACTGGCTGGGTGAGCTGCTGTTTCTCGACCTCGACTGGTGGGTGTTCACCGTCGCCTATACCGCCTTCGGAACCCTGGTGGTGGTCAGCTGGGTCCATTTCCCCCCGCGCCGGAAGCGATCCCGAAATCGATGAAGTATCGGCACGGGAACCACTGACGCGCGCTATGTCGGCGCAACCCAGCCGCGGGCGATGCGCCAGGCCAGCAGGTAGAACAACGCGCCGGCCAGCAGCGTGACCGGCTGGCCGAACTCGACCGAGATCAGGGTCGCGGCCGAGGCCGCCGCGACCGAGGCGAAGGCGTTGATGCCCCAGCCCCATGGCAGCCAGCGCGGCTGCGCCGACAGCCGGCCCATGGCCCAGGGAAACGGCCGGCCCATGGCCCAGGTCAACGGCAGCAGCACCACGCCGAGCGCGGCGATGCGCCAGCCCTGCGGCAGCACCAGCAGCCAGTCGGCCGCGAACCACAGACCGCCGATCGTGATCACGCCCCCCGCGACCAGGGCGAGGAAGATGCGGCGCAGCCGATCGCGCTTGGGCGGCATCGCGCTGCCGATGCCGGCGCCGACCAGGAACAGGGCGAACACCAGCGACGCCGCCAGCACCGGGCGCTCGAGAAACAGGATGGCGCGCTGGAAGATGGCCAGTTCGATCAGCATGAAACCCAGCCCCAGGCCCAGGAAGTAGCCCGCCACCGACAGCCGTCCGAAGGGCGGATCCAGGCGCGGCATGCGCCCGAGGGGCGCGAGGATGAGCAGCACGGCCAGCACGACGACCACGGCCATGGAAAGCACCGACATCACCAGCGTCCAGTCGAGCAGGCTGGCGGCCCGTCGGCCCAGGCGCTCGAACAGCGTCGGCAGTTCGCGCCACTGCATGGCGCGCCAGAAATAGGGCCGTTCGGGGCTTGCCGGCCGGGTCGAGAACCAGCGCGCCGCATCCGGCATTTCCGAGCCGGTGAAAGCGGCCGCGGCGGCGCGGTAATAGACCGGCTCGTCGAGCACGTGGTGACGATTGGCCGCGTCGGCCGGCATGCCGGGCAGCCAGACGCGGTCGAAATGCCAGCGCTCGGCGAAGGCCTCGATGCGCTCGATATCCGCCGCCGCGATCGGCTCGCGGCCCACGAGCACCAGCATGGCCTGCATGCCGCGCAGCGCGGCGACGTGATCGCCCGGCGCGTCGCTGCCGCGGCGCTCGAGCGCCGCGGCCAGCGTGGTCATCAGGCGGGGGCCGTGGCGCGGTGGATAGTCGATCTCGACGCCGACGGCCAGCAGGCCGTCGTCGGTCAGGCGCGACAGGGCGCGGGCGAGGCCGGCGTCGGTCATCAGGTAATCTTCGCTGGCCGCATCGCCGCCGGCGAATGCGCCGTCGAGGGTGATCAGGGCGAAGCGATCCCGCGCGCGCCCGAGATGCCGCCAGGCGCTGTCGGTGATCGCCTCGAAGCGCGCCCCGCGCTCCCGCGCCAGGCCGGCGAGGCGGCGGTCGGCCTCGAGCCAGGCCAACTCGCGGTCGGCGGCGAAGGCCGGCGTCGACCAGCTCGAACTGCCCACGGCGAGGATCCGCCCCGATTCGCGCAGCGCCAGCGGCAGGGCGACCAGCGAGGCCTCGGCGTGCTCCGGGGGTTGGGTGTAGTCGTCCGCCAGCGTGATCACGCGGTCGCTGCCGACCACCGCCACGTCGCCGGTTTCGATCGGCTGGTGCCAGTCCAGGCTCAGACCCGGCGCGCTGCGCAGGCTGGGCGCGCGGATGACGCTCAGGCGGCCCGACAGGCCCGACTCGACGGCAAGCATCCGGGCATCGGGCAGTTCGGCCAGGCGCGACAGCGCCTTGAAGTCGGAAACCCGGGGCTCGGGCGGCGAGTGAACGAACATGGCCGCCGGCAGCAGCAACACCGCGGCCAGGGCGCCCGTAACCGGCAGGCCCCGCCGCCAGGCCAGCAGTACGGCGCAGGCAATCAGCGCCACGGCGATCAGGGCCAGACCGGCCTGTGGCGCCAGCCAGGCCAGCAGAACGCTGGCGGCTGCCGAACCGATGCCCGAGCCGAACAGGTTGGCGCTGTAGAGCCGGGTCGGATGCGCCGGCCAGCGGGAGAACACCTGGCCGATGGCCAGCCCGGCGCCGAAGAAGGGCAGGAAGGCGGCGAAGTCGACCGCCAGCACGCGCGCCATTTCGCCCGCGTCCCAGGCGGCGAATACCGGGCGCAGCGCGATGCGCGAATTCAGCCAGAGGACGAACAGGAAGCCGCCGGCGGCGATGAGCATGCCGAGGATGAAGGAGCGGTCGCCCATGGCGCGCGGGCCCAGCAGCGCCAGCAGCGTACCCGCGCAGCCCAGCCCCAGCAGCGCCAGCGCGATCGACAGGCCGGCGAAATGGTGCCAGTGGCTGAATTCGAACAGCCGCAGCAGGATCACCTCGAAGGCCAGCACCGAGCCGGATACCGACCCCAGTGCGATCAGGTCCAGCGGCGCGGGTGCCGTGCTGCGGCGCATGCGCGGGGCTTTCAGCGTTCCCCGGTCAGGGGCACGAAGCGCACGGCCATCAGGTTGCGCGAACGGGTGCTGCCGTCTTCGCGCTTTTCAACCTGCAGCAGGTTCTGCTTCCAGCCCGAACGGCCGACCGGAATGATCATCCGCCGGCCCGGCTCGAGCTGCTCCACCAGCGGCGGCGGCACGTGCTCGGCCGCGGCGGTGACGATGATGCCGTCGTAGGGTTCGCGTTCGGCATGACCGAAGTAGCCGTCCCCGGCGAGCACCGTGACGTTGCCGAAGTCCAGCGACTCCAGCCTGGCCGCCGCCGACCGCGCCAGCTCGGGAATGATCTCGATCGAGATCACCTCCACGCCCATGGCCGCCAGCACCGCGGCC
>CAZSGS010000109.1:0-7742 GCA_964606365.1 uncultured Wenzhouxiangella sp.
GCTGAACGCGGCCCGACAGGCGCGCGGGGAATCTGCCTGGACGCCCGGACGCGACCAGGCCTACATCGGGGTTCTGATCGACGACCTGATCACCCAGGGTGCACCGGAGCCCTATCGCATGTTCACCAGCCGGGCCGAGTACAGGCTGCACCTGCGCGAAGACAACGCGGACCTGCGGCTGACCGAGGCCGGCCGGGAGCTCGGCCTGGTCGACGAGGCGCGCTGGAGCCACCATATCGAGCGCCGCGAGGCGATCGAATCCGAGCGCGCGCGGCTGGGCGCCCTGCGCATTCCGGCGCAGTCGGACCTGGCCGCTCGCGCGGCCGAGGCGCTCGCCATCGACATCCGCAAGGACACCACCGCCGAAGAACTGCTGCGGCGCCCGGAAGTCGACTACGCACCGCTCATGCAGGTGCCGGGCGTAGGCCCCGGCGTGACGCGCGAAGACGTGGCCGATCAGGTCGCCATCCAGATTCGCTACGCCGGTTACCTCGATCGCCAGCGCGCCGAAATCAAGCGCCAGCGCCAGGCGGCCTCACAGACGATTCCCGGAGATTTCGACTTCGAGACGGTCCGGGGCCTGTCGGCTGAATTGCTCGAGAAGCTCGAGAAAACGCGCCCGGACACCATCGACCAGGCCAGCCGCATTCCCGGCATGACGCCGGCGGCCATTTCCCAGCTGCTGGTCTACCTCAAACGCCACCGTTCGGCGGCCTGAGACAGCGCGCTATTTCCTGACGCGGTCGACGGCGTCGGCGGCATCCTTCCATGCCTCGCGGTCGATGTTGAGGTCCGGGAACTTGTCGGGATCGAACACCGGCACCTTGCCGGCGCGCCACTGCTGATCGTAGTCGTTCATCAGGCGGAAGCCGATCTTCATCAGCAGGGCGAGCGCGACCAGGTTGAAGACCGCCAGCAGTGCCATGGTCAGGTCCGCGAAGCTGAATATCGTGGTCAGGTCCTGCATCGAACCCCACAGGATCAGCACCAGCATCAGCAGCCGGAAAACGATGAAGAAGACCGGGTTGTCGGGCGTCATCCAGCTCGAGGAGTTCTCGCCCAGGTAGAAGTTGTAGAGGATCGAGCTGAAGGCGAACAGGGTCAGGATGACGCTGACGAATGTCTGCCCCCAGGGGCCGACATGGTCCTGCAGCGCGAGTTGCGTGAGCACCACGCCGTCGTCCACCGAGCTCGTCTCGTAGATGCCCGACATGAGGATGATCATGGCCGTTGCGGTGCAGATGATGGCGGTGTCGATGAACACGCTGAAGCTCTGGACGATGCCCTGGTTGACCGGGTGCGGCACGAAGGCGACCGCCGCCACGTTGGGCGCGCTGCCGAGCCCGGCTTCGTTGGAAAACAGGCCGCGACGCACGCCCATCATGATGGCCGCACCGATGCCGCCACCGACGGCCGACTCGAGTCCGAAGGCGCTCTTGACGATCAATGCAACGACGCCCGGTATCTGCTCGTAGTTGAGCCCGACAATGGCCACCGCAACGACGACGTAGGCGATCGCCATGATCGGAACCACGATTTCGGTCACCCGCGAGATTCGCTGCACGCCGCCGAAGATGGTCAATCCGACCACCGCGGTCATCACGATCCCGGTGATGTGCATGGGAATGTCGAAGGCTTCCTCGAGCGACGATGAGGCCGTGAAGGACTGCAGCGCAACGAAGGCCAGGCCGAACGTGAACAGCAGCAGCAGCGTGAAGACCATGCCCAGCTTGCGGCTGCCCAGACCCCGTTCCATGTAGTAGGCCGGCCCACCGCGAAAGGTGGAGGTCTTGAAGTCGGCCACCTTGAAGGCCTGGGCCAGGGAGCATTCGAAGAAGCTCGTGGCCATGCCGATCAGCCCGACGGCCCACATCCAGAACACCGCACCGGGCCCACCCAGGGTGATGGCCACCGCGACGCCCGCGACGTTACCCGCGCCGACGCGGCCGGCGACGCTCAGCGTCAGCGCCTGGAAGGAGGAAACGTGTCCGGGATGATGCTTGAAGGCCTGGCCCAGCACGCGGAACATTTCCACGAAGTAGCGCAACTGGACGAAGCGCGAGCCGATGGTAAATGCCAGGCCCATGGTGACGAGCACCACGACCAGGACGTAGGACCAGAGAATGTCGGTAACGGAAGCCAGCATGAGTCGGATTCATCCCCGTGTGATGAAGGAGTCACGCCGACCGTCCACGGCCCGGGCCGGCCGGCGCGAAGCCGTCATCATACGCAAACGGCCGATCGATTGAAAACGCCCCCCTTGCCAGCGCCCTGCCGCCTCAGCGGGGCGCCTCGCACAGGCAGTGCGCCATCACGCCCGGCCGTCCCGACTGCGCCTGGGTGAACACCAGGCGAATGTCGTCGAGGAGCCGGCGCCCGAGATCGCCCGGAAGCCAGGAAGCCACGCCGCGCGAGGCTTCGACGCCCGCCATGCGGATCGAAGCGCCGGCCGCGTTGACGAAGAAGCGCTCGACCGGCGAGAGTTCGCGCTCCACGTAGGCCACCTCGTAGTCCTCGCCGATACCGGCGCTGCGAGCGGCCGATGCGACCGCCTGATCGAGCGTGCCGAGCTGGTCGACCAGCCCGCGACGCTGTGCCTGGGCACCGCTCCACACCCGCCCCTGGGCGACCTCGTCGACCGCCTCGGTCGACATGTGTCGATGCTCCGCGACCAGGCTGATGAACTCGCGATAGCCGTGCTCGATAAAGTTCTGCAGCAGGGTGCGGGCCGACTCCGGCAAGGCCCGGTCGGCGCGCAGGGCGCCCGACAGGGGCGTGGTGCCCACCCCGTCGGTGTGAATCCCGATCTCGCCGAGCGTGTCCTGGAAGGTGGGGAAGAAACCGAAGATGCCGATCGAGCCGGTCAGGGTCGTCGGATAGGCCCAGACCTCGTCGGCACCCATGGCGATCCAGTAACCGCCGGAGGCGGCCACGTTGCCCATGCTCACGACCACCGGCTTGCCGGCCTCCCGGAGGGCCATGAGCTCGCTGCGGATGACCTCGGAGGCAAACGCACTGCCGCCACCGGAGTCGACGCGCAACACGACCGCCTTGACGCGGTCGTCCCGGGCAGCCTGCCGGATCAGGCGCGAAGTCGACTCCGAGCCGATGGTGCCCGGCGGATGAGTGCCTTCGGTGATCGCCCCCTGGGCGACGATGATGCCGACGCGATCGGCGCGCGGGTGCCACTCGTCGGCCGCCTGCGTGTAAGTCCTGAAATCGATCTGGCGGAATCCGCTGTCGGGGTCGTCGGCGCCGCGGTGGGCCAGTTCGGCGCGCAGCTCCGGGCGACTGACCAGGCGATCGACCAGCCCGCGTTCGAGCGCCATGGCGGCAAGATCACCGTCGGCTGCCTCGACGGCATCGGAGAAGTTTTCGGTCAACTCGACGAGCACTTCCACGGGCAGACCGCGGTGAAGCGCGACCCGGTCGAGCCAGTTCTGCCAGAGGTCGCCGAGCCAGCGCTCACTCGCGCGCCGGTCGGCCTCGGACATATCGTTGCGGATGAACGGCTCCATCGCCGACTTGTATTCGCCGACGCGGAACAGGTTCACGTCGACCTTGAGCTTTTCCAACCCTTCGGCGTAGTACTGGCGATAGCGACCGTAGCCTTCGAACAGCAGGAGTCCGTCCCGGTCGAGCCAGATCTCGTCGGCCATGGAGGCCAGGATGTACTGCCCCTGCATCATCATGCCGCCGTGGGCGATGACCTGCTTGCCCGAATCCCGGAAGGTGGCGAAGGCGTCGGCCAGCTCCGCTTGCATCCCCGGCGCCACGCCCCACAGATCGTCGGTGCGAACCAGGACCTGAACGATACGGTCGTCCTCGGCGGCATGCTTGAGCGCGGAGAGGATATCGCGCAGCCGCGTTTCGGGCAGCTCCTGGCCCAGTGCCTCGTTGATGGCCCGGTCCAGCGCCGTGCCCGTGTACTCCTCGACGATCAGGCCCTCGGGCGCAATGACCAACGTGGTCTGGTCATCGACGACGATTTCATCGGAAGAGAAGAACAGCACGCGAACGACCAGCGCGAGCACGAGCAGAAAGAGGATGTTGAACACGGCCATGCGGAAGGCCGTCAGGCCGCGCCAGAAGCCCAGCCACAGCCGGACGAGAACATTGGGTCTCGAGTTCGAAGTCATTGGGGACCGATAGAGTGGACAGATTGAACGCGTATTCTACCGAGCCGCCGTCAAGGCCCACAATGTGCCATTGGTCACTGGAACCGACCGTGTGCAGCAGTCCTCAACGGCTACTCGCGCGATTCGGGTGAGGCGACTTCCTCGATTACCTGCCATGAAGCGGTGATGCGCAAGAATCGCCCGCCGAGCAGGAACGCCGCCACGGTCAGCCCGGCAATGATGCCGCACCACATGCCCGCCGCCCCCCAGCCCAGGCGGAATGTGAGCCACCACCCCAGGGTCATGCCCACCAGCCAGTAGGCCAGCACGCTGTAGAGCATGGGTACGCGCGTGTCCTTGAGCCCGCGCAGGGCGCCGGCGGCCGAAACCTGCAGGCAGTCGGCCAGCTGAAAGACGGCCGCGAAGAACAGCAGACTGGCGGCCAGCGCGACGACTTCCGGATCGGGCGTGTAGATGCGCGCGACCAGCTCCGGGAAGAGCACGATCACGGCCGATGCGAACGCACCGAACACGAGTGCCATCCCCATTCCGACCAGCCCGGCCCGACGCGCCCCGGCGCGGTCTCGACGCCCGACCGCGTTGCCCACCCGCACCGTGATCGCGCCCGACAAACCCAGCGGGATCATGAAAACCAGCCCCGAGAAGTTGATCGCCACCTGGTGCGCGGCGACCGGCAGCGTCCCCAGCGTGCCGATCGCCAGGGCGCTGGCGATGAACAGGCTGGCTTCGAGAAACACCATCACGGCGATCGGCAGCCCGAGCGCCAGCAGGGCGCGAAGCTCGCGCCAGTCGGGCCCGCTGAAGCCCGAAAAGACGCCGAAGGGGCGGTAGTAGGGCCGCCACTGCACCCAGCCGGCCATCATGATCAGCTGCAGCCACAACACGATCGCCGACGCCCAGCCGCAGCCCTCCGCGCCCAGCGGTGCAAACCCCAGCTTGCCGAACATCAGGATGTAGTTCATGGGTACGTTGAAGACGATGCCCATCACGCCGATGTACATCGTCGGCCGGGTGTGGCCCGTACCCTCCGAGAAGAACCGCAGCACGAACATGCCCGCCAGCGCCGGCACGCCCCAGCTGATCGCCCGCAGGTAGCGGTCGGCCAGCTCGGCTACGTCGGGCTCGACGCCGATCATGGCCATCAGCCAGTCGCCGCGCCGCATGAGCACGAACAGGATCGCCGCGACGATGAGCGCCATCCACAAGGCCTGGCGCGTGAGTTCACCGGCCTGTGCGCGCCGGCCCGCCCCGTCGAGCTGCGACACGGCGGCCGAAACCGCCATCATCAAGCCGACGACGAACACCATCCCGGCCGCCCAGATCGAAGACCCGATCGCCACCGCACCCAAATCGAGCGCACCGAGCCGCCCCGCCATCACGGTATCGACGAAGGTCATGGCGTAGCTGGTCACCTGCCCGACGATCAGCGGACCGGCCAGCAGCAGGGTGCGGCGAATCTCGGCCGGCAGGTCGGAAGCGGGGGCGCTGGCGGGCATGCAGTGCGGGCCTCGGCGGAGCGAAGCGGCATTGTCCTTTGCCGCATGGGTGCATGCAAGCCGGCTGTTATCCTGTCCGGCCATGGGTCAACCGCAAGCGAAAAACCCCACTCGAAACGGGAGTAGAACATGAAGACGACCGGACTGCGGCTGCTGCTCATCGGCGCGATCGTCGCGCTCGTGGCCGCTTGCGGCACGCGCGAAGTTCGGGATTCCCTCGGCGGCGCGACCGCACAGCAGCTGATGACCCACAGCATTGACGATCTGGCCCGAAGCCTGCCGGAGGACGACTTTTCCGCCCACGCCGGCAAGCGCATATTCCTGGCCAGTCACTTCGTCGAACATTCCGCGCTGCGGCGGTATGCCGACCGACGCCTGGCCGTCGAACTGGCTCGACGCTTCGACATGCAGGTCGTCGACGACCCGCGCATGGCCGAACTCCGGCTCGAGGTGTTCTACACGGCGCTGGGTACCGACCGCGACCGCAAGGGCTTCGTGCTACCGGTGGGTTTCGTGCCCGGGCTCGAACAGTCGACCCGCATCGACCTGATCACCGTCGAGCAATTCCACGGCGTGGCGGAAATGTATTACTTCGTGGGGCCCGCCGGACACGAGCGGCGCGGCGAGGTGCTGCAATCGCGCACGCGCACCGATGCCATCGGCCTGCCGATCATCACCATCCCGATATCCAGCATCGACCGCCAGGGCGAAGGCGGCGACTGATCGAGCTTTCAAGCGCCCTGGAGCCGGCGACGGATCTCGCCCGCCAGGCGCTTTCCTTCTTCAACGCCCCACTGGTCGAAGGGATTGATTCGCCAGAAAACGGCAATCGCGTAGACCGCCTGTTCCAGGGTGGCGAGCAACCAGCCCAGGCGGTGGGCATCCAGGCGTTCGACCAGCAGCGTGGCCACCGGGCGGTTGCCCGGCATCCGCTGGTACGGCTCGCCTTCGCGGCGGCCGTCGGTCAGCGCCGAAGCCTGGGCCAGCAGGTGCGCAAGCTGCCGCAGCTGCCAGTCGGGATGACCGTGATCGCCTTCGCGGGCACCGACCAGGATGAGCGGATGCGTATCCGGGCCCTGGTGCAGGGCCTGGAATATCGAGTGCTGCAGGTCGGTTCCGAGGCCGCCGAAGATCAACGGCACGGCGGGGGCCTCGAGCGCGCGGCCGTCGCTGTCGACGCCCTTGCCCAGGCTCTCCATGAACAGCTGTTGCAGGTAGTCGGCCAGCAGCGCCAGCCGCGGTTCGTAGCTGACGATACCCAGGGTGTTGCAGCCGAGCTCGCGGCGCAGGTAGTGGACCAGCAACCCGAACAGGGTGGCCAGTCCATCGGCATCGGGGCGGCTTCGGAAAGCGTCGTCGGCCGAGGCCGCGCCGGCCAGCAACGCCCGGAAACGCTCGGGGCCGATCACCGCCGCGGCGCTGACACCCACCGACGACCAGAGGGAAAAGCGGCCACCGGTCCAGCCCGGAAAGGACAGGATGCGCGCCTCCTCGAGGCCGAACTCGCGGGCCCGCTCGACGTTGGCCGTGGCCGCCCAGCTGCGCCGGGCCCAGTCCGGGCCGAGCCAGTCGCGCGCCGCCCGCGCCTGCAGCAGCGTCTCTTCGGTGGAGAAGGATTTCGACGCGATCACCAGGCCGGTGGTGGCGGGATCGAGTCGCCGGCAGAGGCGCTCGAATCGGCGCCCGTCGAGCGTCGACAGCCAGTGCACGCGCACGGCGCCGTCGTCGGCGTCCAGGGCGTCGGCCACCAGCCTCGGCCCCAGGTCCGAGCCGCCGATCCCCACGTGCACAACATCGGTGAGCCCGGTCGCGCCGCGGTGCAGTCGATCGGCGACATCGAGGAACCGCTCGCGCTCTTCGTCGACGCGCCGGGCGGCTTCCGGCGCCAGGCCTTCGAACGGCGCGGCGGCACGTAGCGCCATGTGCAGGGCCGGCTGGTTCTCGCTGGTGTTGACGATCTCGGCCGCGAACAATCGCGCCACGGCCGCGTCCAGGGCGTGCTCGACCGGCAATCGCCGCAGGTCCGAGAGCGCTTGCCGGGTGAGGGGTAGACGGGAGAAATCGAGGGTCCAGCCGCCGTCGCTGCACGTGAAATCGCGTTCGCGCG
>CAZSGS010000110.1:0-4663 GCA_964606365.1 uncultured Wenzhouxiangella sp.
ATATCCCAGTAGCGATGGTTCTGGCCCCAGCGGCTGTACTTGACGATCAGGGAAATTGCCGCGGCCACGACCTTGCCGTTGTCCTCGATGCAGATCTGGCCCTCGGGGAAACGCGTGACCTGCGACTCGAACTGCTCGCGTTCCCAGGCGCCGTCGAGGCCCTTGTAGACCCGATCCATGATCTCGGCAATGTCGTCGTAGTCTTCCTTGCGCGAGGGGCGCAGGATCAGGCGGTGGGACTCGGAGCTGGCGTCGGTGTTGGTCACTTGTGAAATCCGGGGCGTTTGGGTGGGACGATGCAAACCGCAGACAAACGCAGATTAACGCAGATCCGGACAAGGCACTCGGCCAGGGTGCGAATGCCCGACTCATCCTGGCGGCGTCGAGCGCCCTCGATCCGGAGAGTCAGGCCTGCGTCGATCTGCATTCATCCGCGGGTTCATCCATCATTCCGTCTTCTCGAAAACGGTCTCACCGCCGACGACGGTGCGAAGTACCTCGATCTCCGCCAGCTCCGCCACCTCGACTTTGAAGGGATCGGCATCGACAACGATGAAATCGGCCAGCTTGCCCCTGGCCAGGCTGCCGACCCGGTCCTCGGCGAACCCGGCAAAGGCGGCATCGACGGTGAAACCGCGCAGGGCCTGCTCGAGCGTCAACGCCTCCTGCGGCCGCCAGCCGCCCGGCGGCAGGCCGTCGCGCTGGCGCGTGACGGCGGCGTGGATACCCAGCCAGGGATTGACCGGCTCGACCGGGAAGTCCGAGCCCAGGGCCAGGTGAATGTCGTGCTCGAGCATGGTCGCCCAGGCGTAGGCGCCTTCGAGCCGCTCCTCGCCCAGGCGCTCGGCGGCCCATCGCATGTCGGAGGTTGCGTGAATGGGCTGCATGCCGGCGATGATGTCGTGTTCGGCCAGGCGCGGGACATCGTCGGGGTGAATGATCTGGACGTGCTCGACGCGGTGCCGGCCGGGATTGTCCGTCTGTTTGTCCTGGCCGGCCACGATGGCGTCGGTGACCTGTCGGTTGGCCGCATCGCCGATGGCGTGGATGCCCAGCTGCAGACCACAGCCCAGGGCCCGGTCGACCTGCGCCTGCATTTCCTCGTCGGACAGGAACAGCAGGCCGCTGTTGCCCGGATCGTCGCTGTAGTCGTCGAGCAGGGCCGCGCCGCGGCTGCCGAGGGCGCCGTCGGCGTAGAACTTGACCGAACGCGCCGCAAGCCGATTGCCGGCATGGGGGCCGTTTTCGCACAGCCAGTCGAGCATGGCCTCGTCGCCGTCGGCGAAGGCGGTGATGCGCGCGCTCAGCTCGCCCGCCTCGTCCAGGCGGCGAAAGAGCCTGAAATCCTCGAGGCTCGCGCCCATGTCGTGCACGCCGGTGAGTCCGTAGCGCGCCATCTCCGACAGCGCCAGCTCGAGCGCGCGTTCGCGCACCGCCTCGTCGGCCGCCGGCATGGCATCCTCGACGAAGCGCATGGCCGAGTCGATCAGGATGCCGGTGGGTCGGCCGTCGGCATCGCGATGAACGGCGCCACCCTGCGGCTGCCATTCGCCCGAGAGATCCTTCTCCGCCCGCGCCAGCGCAGCCGAGTTCGCCCAGCCGGCGTGCCCGTCGACGCGCTCGAGCCAGACCGGCCGCTCCGGAAAGGCCTCGTCGAGATCGGCGGCCGTGGGAAAGGCCTGGCCCGCCCAGCGCGTCTGGTCCCAGCCGCGCCCGGTCAGCCACGCCCCCTCGGGCAGGGTGTCGGCGTGCGCCTCGAGCGTTTCGATCGCCGCCTCGAGGCTGTCGGCCCCGGACAGGTCGGCCTGAAGTCGGGCCAGGCCGAGACCCATGACGTGCCCGTGCGCGTCGATCAGGCCCGGCAGGATCGTGCGACCGTCGGCATCGACGGGATCGAGGTCGGGATGCTCGGTCGCCAGTCGGTCGGCATCGCCGAGGAAGACGACCCGCCCCGCCTCGTCCCAGGCCAGCGCCTGGACAAGCGGCGCATCCGGGTTCATCGTGTGGATCCTGGCGTTGACGAACGCGCCGGGCGATCCGGCGGTCACAGAAAGCGGCAGCAGCAACAACAAGGCGAGCAGAATGGTTCGCGGCATGGCAGAATCGATCCGGGCAGTCGGGACATCGCCGGCCAGTCTCCACTGCCGTCACGGTTTCGTCAAGCACCCGTCACCGGGCTGCCACGAGCCGACTCTAGCCTGCAGTCAGTTCCCTGCCGAGGTAGCGATATGACACAGCGCAATCCCTTCCCGTTCAAGCGCAATGTCCGGACGATCTGGATCTCCGACGTGCATCTGGGGTTCCCCGGCTGCAGTGCGGACTACCTGCTCGATTTCATCCGCGAGATGCGCTGCGACACGCTCTACCTGGTCGGCGACATCGTCGATTTCTGGTACCTGAAGAAGAAGCGCCACTGGCCGCAGAGTCACAGCAACGTCATTCGCTCCCTGCTCGGCAAGGCCAAGCACGGCACGCGAGTGGTCTTTCTGCCCGGCAACCACGACGAGGCCATGCGTCAGTACGACGGCATGAGCATCGGCAACATCGAGATTACCGACCAGATCGTGCACGAGACCGCCGACGGGCGCCGACTGCTGGTCATGCACGGTGACCAGTTCGATCCGGCCGTGGTCAGCTCGCCGCTGCTGGGCCTGATCGGCTCGAGGCTCTACGACGGCCTGCTCAAGCTCAACCGACTGGTCAACTGGGCACGCGCGAAAATGGGGCGGGACCACTGGTCGCTGGCGGCCTACCTCAAGCAGCGCGTCAAGAAGGCGGTCAAGTTCATGTCCAACTTCGAGGAGGCCGTGCGGCGGTCGGCGGAGAGCCACGGGGTCGACGGCCTGGTCTGCGGACACATCCACCGCCCCGAAATCGCCGTTGGCGAGGAAGTCATCTATCTCAACGCCGGCGACTGGGTGGAAAGCTGCACGGCGCTGATCGAGCACCACGACGGCACCATCGAACTGGTTCACTCCAGCGATGTCCAGGAAGTGATCAAGCGCCTGCCGCCGCGCCGCAGCAGCGCACCGGCTCCGGGTTCGGCGAAAGCGGCATGAACATCCTGCTGGTCACCGACGCCTGGGCACCGCAGGTCAACGGTGTCGTGCGCACGCTCGAGCGCACGCGTGACGCACTGACCGACCTGGGCCATCGTGTGACGGTGCTCTCGCCGGCCGGACGCACGCTGCCCTGCCCCGGCTATCCGGAGATCCGCCTTGCGCTACGCCCGCGCAAACTGATGCGCCGGGCGATGGCCGGCGGCCCCTTCGATGCGATCCACATCGCCACCGAGGGGCCGCTGGGCCTGGCGGCCAGCCGCTGGTGCCGCCGCCACGGCCTGCCGTTCACGACTTCCTACCACACGCGCTTTCCGGAATACCTGCGCATGCGCGCCCCGGTTCCGCTCGGCATGAGCTATGCCTGGATGCGCTGGTTTCACGGCCGCGCGAGCCGCACGTTCGTGCGCACGCCGACACAGAAGGCCCTGCTGACCGAGCGGGGCTTTCGCAACCTCCACGTGTGGCCCGGCGGTGTCGACACCCAGCTGTTCCGGCCGCGCGAACGCGATCGTCTCGACCTGCCGCGGCCGATCAGTCTCTACGCCGGTCGCGTGGCGGTCGAGAAGAACCTCCGGGCGTTCCTCGATCTCGACCTGCCCGGCACGAAGGTGATCGTCGGCGGCGGTCCCGCGCTGCCCGATCTGCAGGCGCGTTATCCCGATGCGCACTTCCTCGGCTACCGCCACGGCGAGGAACTCGCCGGCCTGATGAGCTCGGCCGACGTATTCGTCTTTCCGAGTCGCACCGACACACTGGGACTGGTCATTCTCGAATCGATGGCCTGCGGCGTTCCGGTGGCCGCCTTCCCGGTGCCCGGACCAGCCGACCTGATCACCGACGGCGGCAACGGGGCGCTCGACGACGACCTCCGCGAGGCGGTCTTTCGCGCCCTTTCGATCGACGGCGACAGTTGCGCCGAATTCGCCGCCCGCTTTTCATGGGACGCCTCCACCCGCCGCTTCCTGAGCCTGCTCAAGCCGGTGGACGAGGCGATCGCGCAGCGGCGGTATAATCCCGCTCCATGTCAATTACCGCCCCCGGACCCGAAACCCGCGTCTATCGCCCCGCCGAACTGAACCAGGAAGTCCGCCTGCATATCGAGGCGGGCTTTCCCAGGCTCTGGCTGTCGGGTGAAATATCGAACCTGGCCCGACCGCCCTCCGGCCATGTCTATTTCACCCTGAAAGACCCGCGCGCCCAGATCCGCTGCGCCCTGTTCCGCGGCAACGCCGCCGGCACGGGCTTCAGGCCGGAAAACGGCATGCAGGTACTGGTCCGCGGGCGGCTGAGCCTGTATGAACCGCGGGGCGACTACCAACTGATCGCCGACGGCATGCTCGAGGCCGGCGCGGGCGCCCTGGCCCAGGCTTTCGAGGCGCTGAAGAAGAAACTCGAAGGCGAGGGCCTGTTCGAACAAGCGCGCAAGCAAGCGCTTCCGCGCTGGCCCGAACGGATCAGCGTCGTGACCTCGCCGTCGGGCGCCGCCATCCGCGACATTCTCCAGACCCTGTCCAAGCGCTGGCCCCGCGCGAAGGTGCGCATCTACCCCAGCCAGGTCCAGGGCGAGACGGCCCCGGCGGAACTGGTTCGCGCGCTGAAAG
>CAZSGS010000110.1:4673-5691 GCA_964606365.1 uncultured Wenzhouxiangella sp.
TCGGCCAGGTCATACTGCTCGCCCGTGGCGGCGGTTCGCTCGAGGACCTGTGGGCCTTCAACGACGAAGCGCTGGCCCGTGCCATCCACGCCTGCGCCACCCCGGTGATCAGCGGCGTCGGCCACGAAACCGACTTCACCATCGCCGACTTCGTCGCCGACCTGCGCGCGCCCACGCCGACGGCGGCAGCCGTGGCCGCCACGCCCGACGGGCCGGAGTTGCTTCGACAGCTGGGTCGCCAGGAATCGCGCCTGCAGCGCGCCATCGAGCAAGGGCTGCAGCAGCGAATGCAGCGGCTCGATCACGCCGAAAGCCGGCTTCGCCAGAAACACCCCGAGCGCCGCCTCGACGAGCTCTCCCGACGGCGTACGGATCTCGACCGGCGCGCCGAGCTGGCGATCAAGCGCCAGCTGGATGGGCAGCAGCGACGCCTCCAGGGCCTCGAGAGCCGGCTGCAAGCACGCCATCCCGGGCGACAGCTCGAACAACTCGAGCTCCAGGTCCGCGGGCTGGGAAACCGACTCGAGCGGGCGGCGAGGCAGTCGATCGAGCGGCGCCGACAGCAGCTCGGCGCGGTCGCCCGCTCGCTCAACAACGTCAGTCCGCTGGCCGTGCTCGAGCGCGGCTACGCCGTGGTCCGTAATCCGGACGGTCAGGCGATGACCCAGCGGGATCAGTTCAAGAAAGGACGAGAAATCAATATATTGATGGATGCTTTTGAAGTCGACGCCGAGATCCTGGCCGCCCCCCGGGATGCGAGCCTGAAATGAGCCGCCGCCTGATCGAGCCCGTCACGCACGAGACCGAAGTCAAGAAGAGCCGCTTCGTCGCGCGCGCGGCACCGGCCGCCGACGAGGCGGCCGCGCGCGAGTTCATCGAGCGCATCGGCGACCCCGCCGCCAACCACAACTGCTGGGCCTGGCTGATCGGCAGCAACTACCGCTTCGACGACGACGGCGAGCCCGGCGGCACCGCCGGCCGACCGATTCTGCAGGCGATCGAGAACCAGGGTTACGAC
>CAZSGS010000110.1:5701-7718 GCA_964606365.1 uncultured Wenzhouxiangella sp.
TACCGTGGTCGTGGTGACCCGCTATTTCGGCGGCACCAAGCTCGGCACCGGCGGTCTTGCGAGGGCCTACGGCGGCGCCGCCAACGAGGCCCTGCGCACGGCCGAAAGCGCCCCCATCGTCCCCAAGGTGCGGCTGCGCCTGACCCTGCCGTTCGAGTTCGTCGACGCCGCCCACCACGCCCTGTCCGAATTCGAGGGCCACAAACTCGACGAAGACTACGACCCGGACGGCGTAACCCTGATCGTCACCGTCCCGGCGGCCAGCCGCCAGGCGTTCTCGGAGCACCTGCGCGACGCCGCGAAGGGCCGGGCGCGCGTCGCCCGTATCTAGAATGAACCTCAAGAAGGTGAATATTTATATATCAAAAGGTTATGGCGCCATCCTGATGTGCGATCTTACCCTCGGGCAAGGACCTGTAGTGGCCTGCACACGGCCTGGTTGAGCCGGCGACGATGCAAGCAAGCCGCCGCCATTTCCGCATCGCCATCATCGGCGCCGGCTTCGCCGGCCTGGGCACGGCCATCCGCCTGCGCCAGCGCGGCGAGCACGACTTCCGGATCTTCGAAAAGGCCGACGGCGTCGGCGGCACCTGGTGGGTCAACCGCTACCCCGGCTGCGCCTGCGACGTGCCTTCACGCCTGTATTCGCTTTCCTTCGCCCCCAACCCGGACTGGCAACGGCAGTTCGCGCCGCGCGCCGAGATCCAGGCTTACCTCGAGCGCCTTGTCGACGAACACGCTCTCGAGCCGCAGCTGCAAACCGGCACGAAAATCGTGCGGGCCGGCTGGGACGACAGCGCAAAAGTGTGGCGGCTGCAGGACCAAAGGGGGCGGCACTACACCGCCGAAGTGCTCGTCAGCGCGATCGGCGGCCTGTCGCGACCGGCCTGGCCGCGGCTGCCGGGCCTGGGTGAATTCGGCGGTCACATCGTCCACTCCCAGCAGTGGCCGGACGATCTCGACCTGGACGGACAGCGCGTGGCGGTCGTCGGCACCGGCGCTTCCGCGGCCCAGCTCGTTCCGGAAGTGGCCAGGCGAGCCGGACAACTGACGGTTTTCCAGCGCACGCCGGCCTGGATCATCCCCCGCCGCGACCGGCCGATCGGGCCGTGGCGACGCCGCCTGTTCCTCCGCTTTCCCGCCCTGCTCCGGCTGGCGCGGTTCGCGATCTTCGCGCGCAACGAGCTGCGGGTGCCGGCACTGATACGCTGGCACTGGCTCGGCGCCGGGCACCGCTGGATGGCCAACCGCCATCGCCGCCGCCAGGTGCGGAACCCGGAAATCCGCGACAAGCTCAAGCCCGCCTACGATATCGGCTGCAAGCGCGTCATCCTCTCCGACGACTTTTACCCGGCATTCAACCGCGAGCAGGTCACGCTGGTCGATCACGCGGTCGAACGCGTCAGCCCGACCGGCGTCGTCGATGCCGGCGGCGAGCACCACGAGGTCGACACGCTGATTCTTGCGACCGGTTTTCGCGCCACCGAACCGGTTCCGGAAGGCATGATCACCGGCCGACAGGATCGGGATCTCGCCCGGCAATGGCGAAACGGGCCCGCCGCCTACAAGGGCACGACCGTGCACGGCTTCCCCAACCTGTTCGTCCTGCTCGGCCCGAACACCGCTCTCGGGCACAGCTCGGTCCTGCTGATGATCGAGGCGCAGATCCGCTACCTGCTGGGCGCACTCGATCACCTCGACCAGGGCACGGGGCCGCTGGAAGTCCGGGCGGAGGCGGAAGCACGCTGGAACGAATGGCTGGCGCAGCGCCTGGCCCCTTCGGTATGGAACGCCGGCGGCTGCAGCAGTTGGTACCTGCATCCCCGCTCGGGACGCAATACGACGATCTGGCCGGGCTTTACATTCGGCTTTCGCCGCCGTTTGCGGCGCTTCGATCCCGAGGCCTACCGTTCCCCCTGAGCTTCAATGGCGTCCGCACAGAGTTGTTCAGAGGTTCCTTGGTTGTGATCTCTTAGTTGAGCAGGCCGATCTCGCGCAAGCGCTCGAGCAGGTAGTC
>CAZSGS010000111.1:0-7678 GCA_964606365.1 uncultured Wenzhouxiangella sp.
CCGAGTCCCGAGTCCCGGCCCTTTAGCGAGTCCCGAGTCCCTAGTCCCGAGTCCCGAATCTCACACGTCAGATCGAGGCCCCGTACCTCCGGCGAGGCACCAAGCAACCGAGCGCCCCACCCATGACCGACCAAGACAAGTTCCGCGAAGAAGCCCTCGAGTACCACCGGCAGTACCCGCCGGGGAAGATCAAGATGGTGCCGACCAAGGCGCTGACCACGGCCAAGGATCTGGCCCTGGCCTACTCGCCGGGCGTGGCGGCGGCGAGCGAGGAGATCGCGAAGGATCCGCTCAAGGCGCTCGACTACACCGCGCGCGGCAACCTGGTGGCGGTCATTTCCAACGGCACGGCCGTTCTCGGCCTGGGCGATATCGGCGCGGCGGCGTCCAAGCCGGTGATGGAAGGCAAGGGCGTACTGTTCAAGAAGTTCGCCGATATCAACGTCTTCGACATCGAGATCGACGAGCGCGACCCGGACAAGCTGATCGAGATCATCGCCAGCCTGGAGCCGACCTTCGGCGGCATCAACCTGGAAGATATCAAGGCGCCGGAGTGCTTCAAGGTCGAGGAAGCGCTGAAAGAGCGCATGAATATCCCGGTCTTTCACGATGACCAGCACGGCACGGCGATTATCGCGGCCGCCGCCCTGGTCAACGGCCTGCAACTGGTGGGCAAGAAGATGGCGGACATTCGCCTGGTCGCCTCCGGCGCGGGTGCGGCTGGCATGGCCTGCCTCGACCTGCTGGTGACCATGGGCGTCAGGCGCGAGCACATCGCCGTTTGCGACCGGGAGGGCGTGATCTACGCCGGGCGGGAGTCGTACATGGACGAGCGCAAGGCGACCTACGCGGTCGACACCGACGCGCGCACTCTGGGCGAGGTGATCGAGGGCGCCGATGTATTCCTGGGGGTGTCTGCACCGGGCGTGCTCGAGCCCGAAATGGTCAAGAAGATGGCCGACCAGCCGATCATCCTGGCCCTGGCCAACCCGGTGCCGGAGATCATGCCCGACCTGGCGCGCGAGGCCCGACCCGACGCCCTGATCGCGACCGGGCGCTCGGACTTCCCCAACCAGGTCAACAACGTCCTGTGTTTCCCCTACATCTTCCGCGGTGCGCTGGATGTGGGCGCGACGGCCATCAACGACGAAATGAAGATGGCCTGTGTGCTCGCCATTGCCGAACTGGCCCAGATGGAGGCGTCCGACGTGGCGGCCCAGGCCTACGGCGGCCAGGCGCCGAAGTTCGGCCCCGACTACCTGATTCCGCAGCCCTTCGATCCCAGGCTGCTGGTGCAACTGGCCCCGGCCGTGGCGAAGGCGGCCATGGATTCGGGCGTCGCCGCGCGGCCCATCGAGGATCTCGACGCCTACACCGAAAGGCTCTACCAGCACGTCTTCCGTACGGGTCTGCTGATGAAGCCGGTCTTCGACGCTGCCCGGGCCGATCCCAAGCGTGTGGTGTTCGCAGAGGGTGAAGAGGAGACGGTGCTGCGGGCGGTGCAGACCGTGGTCGACGACGGGCTGGCGAAACCCATCCTGATCGGCCGACCCAAGGTGGTCGACATGCGCATCGAGCGCGCCGGCCTGCGGCTCAAGCCGGGCAAGGACTTCGAGCTGGTCAACCCGGAATCGGATCCGCGCTTCAAGGAATACTGGCAGACCTTCCACGAGATCACCCAGCGCAGAGGCGTCACGCCCGATTCGGCCAAGGCGCTGGTGCGCACCCGCACGGCGGTGATCGCCGCGGTGATGGTGCATCGCAACGAGGCCGACGCGATGATCTGCGGCGTGGTCGGCCGCTACCAGAAGAAGCTGCAGTACATCAGCGAGGTGTTCGGTACCCGCGACGATTGCCGCACGCTCGGCGCCCTGTCGGCGATGACCAACGAGAACGGCGTGTGGTTCGTCTGCGATACCCACGTCAACTCCGACCCCACGGCCGAGCAGCTCGTCGAGCTGACCCTGATGTCGGCCGAGCGCCTGCGCATGTTCGGCATCACTCCGCGCGTGGCCCTGTGCTCGCACTCGAACTTCGGCAGCCACGTCGATCCGTCGGCCTCGAAGATGCGCCAGGTCTTCAACATGCTGCGCGAGCAGGCCCCCGACCTTCAGGTCGAAGGCGAGATGCGCGCCGATGCCGCATTGATGCCGGCCATCCGCGAACGCATTTTCCCAAATTCCCACCTCAACGGTGAAGCCAACCTGCTGGTCATGCCCAACCAGGATGCCGCGCATATCGCGTTTTCGATGGCGCGCGTGATCGGCAAGGGCGTGACCATCGGTCCCATGCTGATGGGCATCGGCCGCCCGGCCCATGTGCTTACGCCCTCGGCAACCGTCCGGCGAGTGGTCAACATGACGGCCATCGCCGTGGTTGACGCCCAGCAGCACGAACGACGCGAGAAAGCCAGCGGCGAACTGTTCGTCTGAAGTGGCTCCCGGCCCCTTTCCGGGCTGACGCCATCTTATTCCGGCCGGTCAACCTGTCGGTATGCTCCATGCGTGTGCTGACGAACAGACGGCCAGCGATCCCGACTCCATGATGGGCACCTGTTGCAGTTTGCAAAGGAATGCCCCGCAGTGAACCGTTCCGCTTCACCCATTTCCCGAAGATCTCGCCCGCCGGGCCGCAGCGTGTCTCTGGCTGAAGGCGCGGGACGGATGATCGTGGAACTGGGGTGCTGGATCGTGGGCATTGCACTGATCGTGACCTATTTTCTGGCCACCAGCGGCCTCGACAGTCAGCGCAAGCAGGGCATCGAACTGTTCAACCAGGCGCGAGCGGCGGAAACGGTCAGCTCGGTTCTAGAGGCGCTACCCCCGGAGGGTGGCGGCGCAGCACTCGGGCTTGAACGGGCGCGCGAGTCAGAACCCGACCCGGTGCCGAATTTCGATGCCGATTCCTTGCCGATAGCCGTATTGCGCGTTGCCGGTCTCGGACTGGAGGTTCCGGTCTATCCCGACCTGACCGAGCTGAATCTGAGCCGCGGTGCCGCCTGGATCGGCGGCACGGCCGCACCCAACACGGGTGGCAACATGGCGATCGCCGCCCATCGCGACCGCTACTTTCGACCGCTCAAGGACATCGAGGTCGGCGACACCATGGAGCTGGAAAGTCTCTCCGGCCGTGGCGAGTTCCGGGTGTCCCGGATCGCCATCGTCGACCCCGACGATGTCTCCGTTCTCGAAGAGACCGGGGTGTCCACCATCACCCTGGTCACTTGCTATCCCTTTTATTTCATCGGCAACGCGCCGCAGCGCTACATCGTGCAGGCGATTGCCCTTGATCAACCCGGGAAGGTGACCTTACCGGTCGCCGCTCCCACCGCAACACCATCAGGAGAAACACAATGAACACCCGTTTGAACGTATTCGCCACGACATCGGTAGCCATGCTGCTGGGTTTGGCATCGACTGGCAGCGCGATGGGCCAGGAATCCACCCAGGCCATGCCGGGCCCGGAAGTGGACCGCGCCAGCTGCACGGAGATCGACTGGAACCGGGACCTGCTGCGCAACTACCCCTGGGTGGTTGAAGGCTGCCAGGAAGCGGTCATCGTTGACGGGAAGAAGTGGGCCCGATTCGAAGCCGAGTTTCTGGAAAATCATCGCGATGGCGCGATCACTGCTGACTTCAGAAACGATCGCGGTCGTTCGCTGGGCAACGTTCGGATGATGCCGGGCGCAAACCAGACCGTGCTGCTCGACGATCGTCCCCGGTCGTTCTCCCAGCTGGAGCGCGGCCAGGTTTTGAACTTCTACGCTCCGGAAGACGCCTATGCCTTCACCACCAAGCCCGGTGCACCGAAAGCCGAACTGGTTCAGATCGTCGAGCCCGACGAGCAAGAACGTCCGACCCGGTTGGCTGAAGCCGAGCCTGTCACGACGACTCGGCCGGCCACCTTGCCGGCAACCGCCGGTCCCTTGCCGATCATTGCCCTGGGCGGAATGCTCTCGCTTCTGGGTGGATTGGGTCTGACCGCACGTCGTCGCTTCAAGACACCGAAAGCCTGAACCCGGGCTTGAAACGAATCGCCGGGCGATCGAAAGCCGATCGCCCGGCATTTACTTTCAGAGGAGCTTCCCATGACAGTAGCCAAGATCATTGAAATTTCGAGTGACTCCACCAGCAGTTTTCAGGATGCCATGGAGTCCGGTATCAAGCGCGCCGAGAAGACGGTCAAGAATGTGAAAGGTGCCTGGATTGCCGAACAGAAGCTGACCATCGACAACGGCAAGATAACGAACTACCGGGTGATCATGCGGGTCAGCTTTGTACTCGACTAGTCGAAAGGGTCGAAAATGAAGTAAGACATGGGCGCTCGTGCGCCCATTCCCTTGTGTGCCCGGTCGTCCCCGGATCGGCGCCGCCGCAGCCTGAGGACGTTCGGCCAGCCGGACGAGGTCAGTGTTCGCCAGCGAACGGAAGGTGTCGTTGCAGGAGTGTAGGCTCTTCCCTCAGCCAGGAATGTGTTTGTTGAGAGAGCATCATGTCCCAACCTCGGCCCGGCCTTCAGCGGATCCCGATTTCCCGAACGGAATCAGACCCCGTGCATGCGTGGGAGAATGAAGGTGGACGTTTGTGCCTTTCACCCGCAATTTGGCAGGCCGGGTTCGAGTCGTGTTCCCTCAGCGTAGACCCCGAATTCACACTGCTCGATGCCGTACCGCTGGGCATCCTGACTACGAACGGCGATGGTGAGATCGTCTACAGTAATCCGGCCAGCCACGAGATGTACGCTGCATCGGCCTCCGAGATGCGCGGTGTCCACTGGCTGCAGACTATCGATCCGCGGGATCGGGCAGCCATTCCCAACCAATGGAAGGAATCCAACCCGCCGGGTCGACCCTTGACCTTCGAGGCAAGAATCGTTACCGGATCCGGCAAGCGACTGTGGACTCGCCACAGCGTGGCCCGGCTCGAGGTCGATTCCGCGCGCGGCGTTCATATTCACACGATTGAGGACATCAGTCGGGCCAAGGCCGCCGAGAAGGTCGGAAAGGCGGCCATGGAGGACCTCTTCAGGGAGCGCGAACGAGCACGGGTAACGCTGGAATGCATCGGGGACGCCGTCATCAGTACGGACGCCAGGGGATGCGTGACCTACTTGAATACAGTGGCCGAGCAACTCACCGGCTGGAGTCGGGATGAGGCCATTGGTCAGCTGCTTGCCCGGGTCTTCAGGGTGGTCGATGCAGACCGCGGGCGGCCCATCCTGGACCCGGCTGATCGGGCCATGAAGATGCTCGAGATCGTGAAAATGCCCGAGAACAGCCTGTTGTTGCGACCCGACGGCACCGAGCTGGCCATCGAGGACTCAGCAGCCCCGATACTCGACAAGGGCGGTTGTCTCACGGGCGCGGTCGTGATCTTTCGAGATCGAAGGCTCTCGCGGGAGAACGTCGCGAGAATGGCATTTCTAGCCAGGCACGACACATTGACCGGACTCGTCAACCGACTCGCATTCGCCGAACGCTTTGACCAGGCCATCAAGCTCGCCCAGCGTCACGCCAAGCGAGTTGGACTTCTGTTCATCGACCTGGATAACTTCAAACATGTGAACGATACCTTTGGGCACGGTGTGGGAGACGGGCTGCTCAGAAAGGTGTCGAGCAGCCTCGTGGAGTGCATACGCACAGCGGATACGGTCTGCCGGTATGGTGGCGACGAGTTCGCCGTTCTCCTTAGTGAAATCAATTCACCTGAAGATGCCGGTAACGTAGCGCTCAAGATGCAGGGCGCAGTGTCAGGGGCGTGCCAGATCCAGGGCCACCTGCTTAGTCTCGAGATCAGCATTGGAATCAGCCTGTACCCCGACGATGGTTCCGATCTGGAAGTGCTGATTGGCCGGGCTGATACCGCAATGTATCACGCCAAGCTCGATGCGAGGGAAGACCCCCCCCCTCTACAATTCAGGCCTTAGTCCACGAGGTTTTGATGACGTGAATGTGATCCAGCGTACGGACAGGCACGCGCCCTACACGCGATGATCGAAGTCGCTGACGGCTCGCTGGCGAATCGATCGAGTCGGAGCAGGGTCATTGCATTCCCGAATGCATTCTCAACGTCAAATTCCAACGTGGGTAGCCAATCATGAAGCTCCTGAAATCAATCATCCCGATCCTGATCATCGCCTTTTCTCTCGCCGGCCTTGCGGGCTGTGCCGCTACCGATACCAAATCCGGCACAGGGGAGTATATCGACGACACGGTCATAACTACCAAGGTAAAGGCGGCCATCCTCAAACATCCCGACCTGCGTTCTTCGGAGATCAACGTGGAGACCTTCAAAAGCGTGGTGCAACTGAGTGGCTTCGTGACATCCCAGGCGGATATCAACGCCGCTGTCGAGGTGGCCCAGTCCGTCGCCGGAGTGCAGTCCGTAAGAAACGACATGCACTTGCGCTGAACTGCGCCGTATCGATAGCAATCAGGGAGAAACGCTGAATGGGGTCAGCGGGGCCACCGGCCTCGCCGGCTCTCTACCACCGGCCGGATCTGCGCGCCGCGTGGATCAGAGCAAGTGCTGCGAGCATCATCACCAGCAGACCGGACATCAGAACAGTCTGTCCCGCCATTGCCAATAGGGCATCCACCATTCGCGCCCGTTGCAGGGCATCGGCCATGAACAAGCCGGTCACGGCGACGACCAACAGGCCTAACAGGGCCAGGTCGAACAGCTTGTGGCTCTGCATCATCGAGATGCCTGCCAGCACGAGCACAAGTCCCAGCGGCATGTACCAGATTGACCCGGCCAGCAGCGCTTGCCAGACGGCGATGGCCGCGGCCACTGCTCCCAGTGCCGGAGCCAGCACCACCAGCGACAGCGCCAGTCCGAGAAGCAGAAGGCTGGCAGTTCTTGAGCGTGTCCGCGGCGGGGTTATTGTATTCATGCCGCCAATTCTGGGCATGCAAGGACGAGAAGTCGGTGCGCCAGGGAACAGTCGGGACTGGAATCCAGAAGGGGCGCTCAAGCACGATACTTGCCGGGCCAGGGGTGTCGCAGCGTACAGACGCTCGACTTCACCTTGGCGAGAATGGTGAACACGTTCTGGCTGTGAACCACCAGGCTACCAGTGACGATGCCCCGGCAACATTCTTGTTGCACGGGAAAACCCTTGGAGCACGCAATGACTACGTTTAAATCAATGAAGTACACCGCCATCCTGCTGCCGGCATTCGCAATGGGAATCTCCGTTGCATCCGCCGAGGACAAGAACTGTGATTGTCCGTGCGAGCCCGAAACCGCCGGTGTGAGCGCCGAGCGAACAGTAGTGGCTTCTGAGCGCGCAACTGCCTCACGCGAGGCCAAGGACGAGCGCGAATCCAGGGCCGAGGCCGAGGCCATCGCCGAAGCCGAGTCCATCGTCTCCGCCGCCCACTATCTCACCAGGAAGCCTGCCGATGATTACTTCTCCAGCAACCTCATAGGCCACGAAGTGATGAACCGGCGCGACAACAAGGTAATCGGCACGGTCAATGAACTGTTGATCGACGAGAATGGCCAAGTTGGTGCTGTCATCATCAGCAGAGGCGGTGTCATTGGCCTGGGCAAGAAGGATCTTGCCATTGCCTGGGACAAGGTCGAGCGCAAGGTTGACGGCGAGAACATTACCCTGTCGGGCTCTTCCCGGTTTTGTGTGGGCTGACCGGTTCGGATAGGCTACCGGCTGGCCC
>CAZSGS010000112.1:0-7666 GCA_964606365.1 uncultured Wenzhouxiangella sp.
TGATGCTGTGGATGGCGATGTCCGCGTCGTCGCGGGCGTAGAGATTGGTCTCCAGCGTCGCGATGGGGCCCGCCCATTGCAGCTTGTCCTTGCGCTCGGGTGTCATCACGGTTGAGAACAGCACCGTGTTCGGCGACTTTTGAACCTGTCGGTAGCCCTCTTCCCAGGGCACCAGCCGGATACTCCCCGCCGTGCCGGTCCGGGCCATCAGTGCCTTGACCGTCTCCGCGGCCTGACCAGTGACCTCATCATCCACTTGAAAGCTGAGCGGTGGATAGGCCTCGGTCAGGATGGTCAGACGCTCCTGGCCCACGCTATCGGGTGCCGCGCCTCCGCCCGCGCAACCGGTTGCCGCCAGCAGCAACAATACACACATCAGGAAACTGGCCAATCTCAGCATGATTGCCTCCCCGGCGCGATGCCTCCTCCAACCTACCATTTCCGCGCGGCGGAAACGGGCGGGCGTGAATGCGAGTGTATGGGGCGATTACCGTCTCGAGTCCAACACCTTGGAGAGTCCGACCGCCCCCCCCGCGAAGCTCACCGCTCCATAGGCCTGGAAATTTGTGGTTGTCCTGGTCTTTCCGATTTTCTCTAATATAGCCGGCGAGCAACCAAGATCGAGAGGACCAGGGCCAAAAAGAACAGTCCCCACTGCGAGAGTGTCGGGACACCTATGGGTGGCACAGGTACTTCGGTCAGCGTCGTGCTCGTCGCGTGGCTCGTGGATACGAAATCGCCATCCGGATCCTCGCCCTCCACGGTCGCCGTATTATCCCTCGAGCCGACTTGCACGTCGGCCTGGGTCACGGTGTAGTCGCCAGCGCACGTCTCAGTGGCCTCAGGCTCCAACGACGGAATCGGGTTTCCACCCGGACAAGTGATTGTCGAGACCAGCGGATCACTCACCGCGACCGAACTCAGCGTCTGGTTACCCGTATTGGTGACGTTAAAACTGTAACTGATAGTCTCGCCCGCCTGCGCGAAGCCATCGCCCGACTCGTCTTCAAATGTTCCGGCCTTGATCAGCTCCAAATCGGGGTCGGGGGGCACGGCCAGCCAGCTTCCGCCGGTGCCCGCAAAGGGGCCATCCGGGCTGGCCTCGAACGTGCCGCTGTAGGAATCGTTGGATCTGCTACCCTGGAAGCTGGCGGTACCGAGCTCACCGCCAATGAAGGAGCCAAAGACGCTGTCGCCCTCGACCGTTCCTTCGATGTTTCCCGACACCTCCGGTGGGCATTCCTTGGGCCCGGAAACGAGGGCAAGGATAAGGGTGCCGGAGAGGCTACTGCCGTCTTGCTGAAGCTGGCAGTTGCCGGAGTAGATACAGGCGGTGGCTTCCTCCGGCAGTTCGACGGTCAGGTCCATGATCCAGCGTCCACTCAGCTCCTGAGCCGATACTTGTGGTGCCAGTACGACAAGTATGGTGGTGAGCGAGAAGAGAAAGAGGACCGAACGGACATCAGGCTTCATGGGTGCTTCCACGTTGGATTCAAACTGGCAGATCCATCGAAGCATACCATCTGCACATGGATGACTTGACCGGCTCCGATGATCGGGTCGGAGGAATCCCAGCCCTGGTCATTTCCGGATCAAGAGGAAAAAGTGGACCAGGAACCCTCAATCTACGGGAGTTCGGGACACTCGGAATCCATAGGAAATCAAAGGAAACCCATAGAAACCCAGGATCCCCACGGTCCTTAGCAATCTTCCTTCAGCGCGGCACGACAGTCCGAGGATTGGCCTCAGCGCGGTCTGATAGCAGGATCGGCACATACCTACTCACAAAGCAAACAGGTCAGCGATGAGGGCCTGACGCACACCAACCCATGCTGCGTTCTTGCCGGTTTTGCCTAAAAGCGGTTGGCGGGAATCCTGAAGTAGCTGTACCCGTCGCCTTCCGGTTCCGGCAGCCGACCGCCTCGCAGGTTGACCTGCAAGGCATGCAGCATCCGATCAGGCAGAGAAAGCGCTGCGTCGCGTTCGTCCCGTAACTGCATGTAATCCTCCCGGCTCGTACCACCGCCTACATGCGGGTTGTGGGCCTTGTGTTCGGCCACGGTAGCCTCCCAGGCGGGCTGTTCACGTTTGCTGACCGGCGGATAGTCATGCCCGATGAACAGGCGAGTTTCATCGGGCAGTGCCAGGATGGCCTGCAGGCTGTCGTAGAGCTCGCTCGAAGATCCACCGGGGAAATCCGCGCGTGAGGTGCCGACGTCAACGTGCATGAATGTATCGTGGACGAAAGCCGCGTCATCACCGACCACGTAGGTGATCGACCCAAGCGTATGCCCGGGCGACAACATCACCCTCACATCGAGTGAGCCGAGCCTGAAGGTATCGCCGTCTTCGAACAGGCGGTCGAAGTCCCGATCCGGATCGAAATAGTCGGGCATGTTGTAGACGTCCGCCCACATGTCGGCGATCTCGCGCACCCTGGCGCCGATGGCATTGGGCGCCCCGGCCTGCTGCTTCAGCCACGCTGACGCCATGAAATGATCGGCATGGGGGTGGGTGTCAAGAACCCATTCCACTTCCAGCCCCTGCCGCTCGACAAAGTCGACAATGGCCTGAGCCGACCGGGTCGAGACTCGCGCGCTACGTGGATCGAAATCGAGCACCACATCGATCAATGCGGCTTTCTTCGTGCGCTCGTCCACCGCGACATACTGAACACTGCCAGTATCAGGCTCGTAGAATCCGGTGACGCGCGGCGACCATTCTCCTTGACTTCTACTGGTGCGAGTAAACATGATAATTCCATCACCATCAATATTGCGTTGCTTGTCACATCCGGCTTTGGCCGGCGCTCTGGGTGCCCTGGTCTTGAATTCAGGGGGTTCGCAACCTTTGCAAGATCTCCATGGCCAACATCCAGTCGGCTGGCGATGTAGTCAAGTACAACATATCTTCAACCGAAGCGCCAGCCGGGCAAGGGCCGCCAAACCGACTCGTTCCACACCACATCATACGGATCAACTGCCCCTCACGACATCCACCGAAACGCTCACAACTGTAGAGCCACAACGCCACACTCTGGGCTTCCGGCAAACTAGCCAGCGGATACCGCTTCTGCTGCGTATCCCGACCCAGTTCCCATATCGGCGAACCGCCCTGTTGGCGGGCACGGGAAATGTTTCTACTTGCCAAGCCGAACAGATCTTCAGGTGTACCCGCACCCCGAGCCAATTCTGTAAACACAAGCGAGCCTTGATCGCCGGGAGCATTCGCCAGCCTTTCATCCTGCTCGTAGAGAGCCGCCATGTCAGGATGATCGATGAGCAGTTCATCTACACGATCTTCTGTAGCTGGCCGCTGGCTGTCCGCCGTTTCGAGCACCTCCGAAATCACCGCACTGTCCAAGTCTCTACAGTAGGACTTGCGTTCCTCGACTACATTATCGGGCGCGCCAACCTCAACCGCAGCAGAGATATGAACAGGATTGCAGAAATGCTCCTTGAGATCCCGCGCCTTCATTGCTGCATAGTGCGGTTGATACTCGGAGAGCTCCAGCAACTTTCGAGCGTACTCCCCCGCGGTCTTCGCATTGTTCGCAGAACGAATAATCTGCTCAATGATTTAGGACATTTCCTACAGTTCTTCGCGGCATTCTCAGGGTTGCGGGATCCCCGTGATGAAGACGGTTTTTCTGATATTGACAGCGGTACAGGCGTCGTAGACAAGATCGTTCGAGTTGCTTTTGAGGAACCATAAATTGCTTCAATAATTGCTGGATATTTGAAAAACGACGAGCTGCGCTAGATTCGACTTACTAAGCGTTCCGCCATCGGCTACGCTGAGATAGAACTGCGGCTTCTGGAGCAACCATTTCTCGCATGGTCCTTCGAAATGGACACCTTCGGTTGCAAGGAGGCCATTGATCAACGTGCGGATGTTGCGCCAGGCTTTCGAGCCTCAAGCAAAGGCATGTCTATCATAAGAGTCAGCGGGCATCGACTGAGCCTTGAGGAGAGTATCGAGAGGTTCCACAAAGACTCCCTTATTATAGAATCAAATGACTCGGACGCGTCGGTTCAGTGGACCTATTGCGGGCATGGTGGTCCAGGAGCGACTTCTTGTATGGTGAGCATGCCGTTTGGACTCGGGTGTAACGCGAGCTGCGGACCCGGATACTACGCTTGCTGCAATGCAATTGTTGGATGCGGTTGCAGGCCGTACGACGACGATGGCGGTGCATCACCCCGGTAACCCGGGAGACGGAGGCGGTGGAACACCACCCGACAATCCCCCCGGGGACGAAGGTGGCAGCCCTCCTCCACCTGGCGACCCTGATCCAGGAGACGGAGATGATGATGATGAGGATGAGGATGAGGATGACGAAGATGAGGATCCCTTCAGTCTAGGTGGTGGCACATAGCGAGGGGATCACTCCGAGTTTCTTCTGAGAAACGCCAACAAAAGATCGTTGGCGCATCTCCGATCTGTAGGAATGCTCCAACAGCCTGACGCCGCCCGTTGGTCTCTGGAGCGCCCCCGACCATCGGCCGCGAGCCTCCGAATTCACGGTGCCCTGGTTTTTGCACTGGTTTTTCGAGAACCAGGCCGAGGCTGATCCCCGGTGGATTGGCCGGGCCGCCTAGTTCCATGCTCACAATGCCTGGAGTAATCAGTCTTTGTCGACTTCGGTGCTCATCGAGTAGCCCTCCGGCACCTCCAGGCTGAAGCGCTCAGCGTCGACCGGCTGGTCGAAGGAAAACCGGATTTGCGTGGTCGCCGTGGCTCCTTCGGGGCCGGTGTCCATTTCGAGCAGCACGGGCCGGCCCTGTTCCGTGGCCCACAGGGTCATGTCGATTGCCTTATCGGTGAGACGAAACCCAAAGACTTCGACACCGTCGATGCTGCGCACCTCTTCGATCAACCGCGACCGACCCTGGTATTCGCGGATTTCCGCCAGCCAGTCGAGTGCCGGAGCCGGTGTAGTCGAACCGTCATCCTGAATCGGTACCCGAAAGGCACGCTGCTGCCGATGGAACAAGTGCAGCATGACCTTGCGGTTCGGGTCGATGATGAAGCTGAGATCGTCACCGGAATCCAGTCGGGCGCGATCCTTTTCGTCGACGACGATATCCATGACGAGCATGGTATTGCCGTTCAATTGCGTGGTCATGCGCGCGCTCATGGTCCGGAAGTCGGTGAACCAGGACTGCACGTCGGCGAATGCGACACCGCCGTTCGAGCCCGGCATCATCACCAGCACCGGCACCATAAGGATCGCCAGCACCGCTGCCGTGGCCCAGCGCCACGCAACGGCCGGCGTACGCCGCGGCCGGCGCGCCTCGTCGAGCCGCGCCATCAGCCTGCGCTGCGCGCGATCGGATTCATGGATGGCGGGTCCATCGTCGCGAACAGCTTCGGTATATCGATCAAGGGGATGATTGATCATGGTCAGAGTTGAAGAAAGGTTCATGACTGGTTCTCCTGATTCCCGGATTCGCTCAATTGGGTCTGTTCGAGCGACTCGACGTAGCGTCGCAGTGAGTGAGTCGCCCGATGGAGTGCCACACTGACGACGTTCGTGGACACCGCCAGCGACCGGGCGATGTCCTTCAGCGACAGGCCGTCGAAAAAGCGCAACGCAAAGCACTCGGCCTGGCGTTTCGGCAAGCGCCCAAGGGCCCGGCGCAGTCGGCTGGCCCGCGTTGCCTGGTCGAGCACATCGGGCGGCAGGGCGTCGACCGGATCACCGGCGAGGCGAAAATTCACGGCAAGTCGCTGCCAGCGCTGGCGCCTTCGAAGTTCATCGATTGCCGCCCGCGTGGCCATCGCACACAGGTAGGCGGCCCAGTGCTCGACATCGCCGCGGGGCGGTTTCTCCAGCAAGCGCAGGAAAACGCCCTGCTGAACGTCTTCGGCCAGGCCGGCATCGCCCAGAACGCGGCAGGCGGCCAGAAACACCGCGCGGCCGTGCGCCTGAGCCAGTTGGTCAATATCAGGCGCCACTGCGGCCTCCTGATCCAGGGGCGGGGAATGATTATGAGGTGATTGCACTTGCATTGTCGTCTCCGTGGGGTTGCATGAATGGAGACGGCCCGGAACACGATTTCTTACGCCGCATTTCATCTACCCCTGCGAAATCAGGGTCCCGCAATCCGTAGCACGAAAGTTCGTGGGTGGCCTGGTTCTCTCCACTCGCGCAACTCCAGAGAGTTCGTCAGTGTCCTGGAATGCCTGGATTGCCCCGGGATTCGCTCATCCCGGGTTCGCTACCCCCCTACCGTGATACCTATCACTATTTGAGCCCAAATTGTGAAATCTTTCACAACAGAATATACTCGGTTCAACTCCGGTCCGTCCCTTGAGTTCGAGGGCCGCGCAGACGGGTTCGAGTGATTCGCCGATCCGATCGTCGGCGGAGAACTCGCTAGACGTCTCGCGACGCTGGAAAGACGCATGGCCACCGACCACTCACGAATTAGCCGAATGCTGGGCGAACTGCGGCGCAGACACGTGTTCCGCGTCGTGGGCGTTTATGCGATCGCGGCCTGGGGCACCCTGCAGGTCGCCGACACCGTTCTGCCAGCGCTGCTGATCGCGCCCTGGGTGATGACGCTGCTGGTCGTGCTGGCGATCTTCGGCTTCCCGTTGACCGCCGTGCTCGCATGGATATACGACGTCACCCCCGAGGGTGTCGTGCGCACGCCTGAAAGCGAAGGCAGCCCCGGCGCCGAGGGCACAACTGCCGCGAACTGGACCTGGAACTGGCGCTGGCTGGACTTCCTGATCATTGCCGGGCTGGCGACGATACTCGTCTTCTTGCTCGTACGCGAACCCGGAAGCGCATCGCCGGGCCAACCGGAACGGTCCATCGCCGTACTGCCGTTTACCGATCTCAGTCCCGACAAGGATACCGGTTATTTTTGCGACGGCATGGCCGAAGCCATCCTGGATGCGCTGGCCCCGCTGTCCGGATTGCAGGTGGCCGCACGCACCTCGTCTTTCGCATTCCGGGATAGTGGCGCCGACGTTCGCGAACTGGCTCGCACGCTGGGCGTCGGCACATTGCTCGAGGGCAGCGTACGCAAGGATGGCAATCGAATCCGCGTCAGCGCGCGCCTTGTCGACGGCCGCACCGGCCATCAGTTGTGGAGCGAGACCTATGACCGGATGCTCGAAGACGTCTTTGCGGTCCAGGACAATATTTCTCGGGCCATCGTCGACGTGCTGCGAGTCCAGGTGATGGATGAAGCGAAACTGGTCGAAGCGCCCACCGATGACCAGCGTGCCTACGAGGAATACCTGCGCGGGCGCGACCAGCTCAGGAACGGCAATACCGTCGAAGACTACGCGCTGGCCATGGAGCGATTCGAGCGCGCTCTGGCCCTGGACAGCGACTTCGGCCTGGCGCGGGCGGGAATCTGCACCGCCTACTGGCAGCAGTACGAGCTGGTCGGCGACAGCGAGCTGGCCGACCGGGCCATTGCCGCCTGCCGCGAGGCCCCAGCCGGCAGTGATCGGGCCGAAACGCTGATCGCACTCGGCAACGTCTACCGCGAAACCGGCCGCGTGGCTGAATCGGCCGCGCTGCTCACCCAGGCGCTCGAAGCCGAACCCAACAACGCCAGCGCCCACGCCGGCCTGGCACAGTCCATGCGCATCGACGGCAAGCTGGATGCCGCCGAGCACCACCTCGGACGCGCCATCGAAC
>CAZSGS010000113.1:0-7662 GCA_964606365.1 uncultured Wenzhouxiangella sp.
CTTCCAGCTCGGCCAGCGCCCCGACCGCGCTCTGAGCTGGCGCGACTGGCTGGCAGAGGTGGCCGAGAACTCAGGCCGCCCGGCGATCGCCTCGGAGCTTCGCGGCTGGGACGGCGAGATGCGCGCCGACAGCGATATGGCCGGGCTGTTTCAGCTGTGGTGGCACTACCTGGCGCGAGCGGTGTTCAGTCCGGCCACCGAGGACGGCGCCGCCGACTGGCAAACGCTGCGTCCCCTGCTCGACAACTGGCTGCATTCGGACCCGGACGAGGCCTTCCCGCCCGGTATCGACCGCAATCGCGCCGCGCTCACGGCCCTCGAGGACGCATTGAAGATCGGCATTCACCCGCTCGGCCGTATCCAGACCCTGAGCATTCGTCACCCGTTGTCGAACAACGGGATGCTCGATGCCTGGCTCGACCTCTCACGCGGGCCGGTGCCCCGCGGCGGCGATGCCGGCTCGCTCAACGTCAGCTACGTCGGCTTCGACCCCGATGCCGGCAGGCTCGGCGTTCACGGCGGCGCCTCGATGCGCTTCGTCATGGACTGGGCCGACCCCGATGCCTTCACGCTCAACCTGACCTTCGGCCAGTCCGGCAACCCCTTCAGCCCGCATTACGACGATTTCTTCGGCGACTTTCTCACAGGTGAACCGTGGACCGTGCCCTGGTCCCGGCAAATCGTCGAGCGACGCGCGAAGCGTCGATTGGTGCTGGTGCCGTGAGGGCTATCACACGACCGGCGGTTGAAGGGTCAGCATTCACGATGGGCTTTCGCCACCGGTCGCTGTGCGAGCCTCGACAAGTCAAATTCTGTTTCGCGCGCACCGCGCTTTCGTTCTGAGTTCGGGGCTTCAATTCGGACGACATTCGGGCTAGGCTGACGAGATGGCCAGACAATCCGTATTCGTATTCCTGCTGATCGCTTTCGCGGTCGTCGGCCTGGCCGGAATGGCCTGGCCGCCAATCTGGTACATCGAACTGCTGATCGTCCCCCTGCTGGCGCTGGGCATTCGCGACGCGACGCAGACCAAGCACACGGTGCTCCGCAATTTCCCGATCATCGGGCACTTTCGCTACCTGATCGAACACATCAGGCCCGAGATCCAGCAGTACCTGGTCGAGAGCAGTCTCGACGCCTACCCGGTCGAGCGCGAGTATCGCGCCCTCATCTATCAGCGCGCCAAGGGTGATCTCGAGACGCGGCCGTTCGGCACGCATCGCGACGTGTATCGCCCGGGCTACGAATGGGCCGCGCACTCCACAGTGCCCGCGCCGCAACTGGAAGACGAGCCGCGCATCGACATCGGCGGCAAGGAGTGCAAGCAATCCTATTCCTCTTCCCTGCTCAACATTTCGGCGATGAGCTTCGGCTCGCTCTCGTCCAATGCCATCCTCGCGCTCAACGGCGGCGCCAAGGCCGGCGGCTTCGCCCACAACACCGGGGAGGGGGGCGTCTCGCGCTACCACCTCGAGCACGGCGGCGACCTGATCTGGCAGATCGGCAGCGGCTACTTCGGCTGCCGCACGGCCAAAGGCCGGTTCAACCGGGAACGTTTCGAGCAAGTCGCCGCCGGCGAGAGCATCCGCATGATCGAGCTCAAGCTCTCCCAGGGCGCCAAGCCGGGCGCCGGCGGCATCCTGCCGGGCCCGAAGGTCAACCGCGAGATCGCCGAGGCGCGCGAAGTGCCCGAAGGGGAGCCCTGCATCTCGCCGCCGGCCCACAGCGCATTTTCCACGCCGATCGAATTGATGGCGTTCATCGGCGAACTGCGCGAACTGTCCGGCGGCAAGCCGGTGGGCATGAAATTCTGCATGGGCCGCGTCAGCGACTTCCTGGCGATCTGCCGCGCGATGCTGGATACCGGCATCCGGCCCGACTTCATTACCATCGACGGCGGCGAAGGCGGCACCGGCGCCGCACCGCTGGAGTTCTCCAATTCACTGGGCATGCCCAAGCGCGATGCGGTTGTCGTGGTACACGACATTCTCACGGGCACCAACCTGCGCGATGATATCCGCATCATCTGCAGCGGCAAGATCCTGAGCGCCTTCCACTTGATTCGATCCCTGGCGCTGGGCGCCGACGGCTGCAACAGCGCACGGGCGATGATGTTCGCGCTCGGCTGCATCCAGTCGCTCAGATGCAACAGCAACACCTGCCCCACCGGCGTGACGACCCAGAACCCGGCACTCAGGCGCGGTCTGGTCGTGGAGGAGAAGATTCCGCGGGTCGAGCGCTATCACAAGCGCACGATCGAAGCCCTCATCAAGATGCTCTCGGCCATGGGCCTGAGTCACCCAGGCGAAATCAGACCGCACCATATCTACCGGCGTTCGGGCGACCTGAAGGTCGCCAGCTTTGCCGAACTTTACGATTTCCTCCAACCCGGTCAGTTACTCGACGACAAGACCGGAACGGGCCTTTTTGCCGAAGCCTGGAATAGCGCGCGATCCGACCGCTGGACCTGATTCGCCCGGGTCCGCTTCGCGGGGTCTTGCGGCGAGCCAAGTCCTCGGAAGATGTGAACCCGGCTTGACTTCGCGGATATCGATCGACGTTATCATCGGCCCATTCGATGACCTCAAGCGAAGGAGTCAACATGACCACACGAGCCTATGGCGCAGAGTCCCAAACCTCCGGCGTGGCGCCCATGAATATCGAACGCCGCAGACTACGGCCGGACGATGTCAGCATCGACATCGAGTACTGCGGCATCTGCCACACCGACATCCATTTCGTGCAAAACGACTGGGGCATGACCGACTATCCCGTGGTGCCCGGACACGAGATCGTCGGTCGCGTGACGGCGGTCGGCGACGAAGTGAAGGGATTCAAGGTCGGGGACCGCGTCGGCGTCGGCTGCCTGGTCGACTCCTGCCGCCAGTGCGAGGCCTGCGAGGAAGGCCTGGAGCAATACTGCACCGGCGGCAACGTCCTGACCTACAACGGCCAGGACCGGCACGACGGGTCCAAGACCTACGGCGGCTACTCGGAGGGGATCGTCGTCAGCGACCGCTTCGTCGTGAGGATCCCCGACGCCCTCGATCCCGCCGCGGCCGCCCCGCTGCTGTGCGCCGGCATCACGACCTACTCGCCGCTGAGATACTTCAGCGTCGGCGCAGGCCATCGCGTCGGCGTCATCGGCATGGGCGGGCTCGGGCACATGGGAGTCAAGCTCGCCCGCGCCCTGGGTGCGGAGGTCACCCTGTTCACCCGGTCAGCCGACAAGGCCGGCGAGGCGAAGCACCAGGGTGCGCACCACGTCATCGTATCGACCGACGAAGCACAGATGGAAGCGGCCGCCGGACGATTCGATTTCCTGCTCGACACGGTACCGGTGGCGCATGACCTCAACCCCTACATCGCCACGCTCAAGCACGACGGCGTACACATGCTGGTGGGCATGCCCGAGCCGGTCGACCCGCCCCTGGACGCCGGTGCGCTGATCTTCGGTCGCCGCTCCCTGGCCGGCTCGCTGATCGGCGGCCTGCCCGAGACCCAGGAATGCCTGGACTTCTGCGCCGAGCACGGCATCGAGTGCGATATCGAGATGCTCGACATCAAGGACATCAACAAGGCCTACGAGCGGATGAAGCGCGGCGACGTACGCTATCGCTTCGTCATCGACATGGCCAGTCTGAAATAGTCGTCCGTCGGGGACTCGGCCCCGACCTACTTTTCGAGCACCTCGAACTTCAATCCGGCGTGCGCCTGGAGGCGCTCAAGCAGTTTATCTCCGAGCGCCGTCGACGGCGTCCAAATACCACCGGGGCAGTCGTCCGCCGCCACGTCGAGCGCCAGGGCCAGCGCCGTCTCGCCGAGCATTTTCGACGTCGAGCCGTAGCCCGGGTCACGGTCGCCGCTGACCGACACGCGCAGGCACTCGTCGCCGCCGTCACTGCGGCCGTCGATGGCGATCTTGAAGAACCCCGCCTCGCGGGCTTCGGCCGAAGGGCCCTCGCCGGGCTTGGGCAGCACCATTTTCTGCAGCAGCGCGCGGGTGGGGCCGAGCGCCGCGCCCAGCGCAAAGGCGCCCATGCCCAGCGATACCGTGATGGCCTTCATGCGGCCGGAGAATCCACGGCCGGTCATCACCGCTTCGTCGTAACGGAAGTCCTTGCCGTAACCGTGACCCGACAAGGCATTGGACTTGAGCACGACGCGGGTATTGATCGCGGCCATCACGAACGGCGCGGTCCACACGTCGAAGGCTGAATCGTAGCTCGCCTTCGACACGTAGGGCTGGCGCTCGCCGTCACGCGCCTCGGGCGGGCACAGAGCGTAGGGATTCTTGAGCACCCGAGCGACCTCCTTGTCGCGCCGGGCCTGCTCGACGATATTGAGCATCGAGGCGTAGGTTCCGCCGCTGAGACCACCCTTGGCCGCCTTCACGCGCATTCGCACGCGCGGCAGCGGCTTGCCGAAACGTTCACGGGCCTGCTCTTGCAGGAACCACACGCCCATATCCGATGGAATCGAATCGAATCCGCAGGAATGGACAATCCGCGCCCCGCTCTTGGCGGCCGCGTCGGCGTGCGCATCCAGCATGCGCCGCATCCAGGGCACTTCGCCGGAAAGATCGCAGTAGTCGGTGCCGTTCTCGGCACAGGCAGCCACCAGGTCGGAGCCGTGCAGCGCGTAGGGCCCGACCGTGGTGCAGACCACGCGCGTGCGCTGGACCATGGCGTCCAGTGAGGCGCGGTCATGGCTGTCGGCCACCACCAGGGGCAAGCCCGCCGCCATCTCACCGAGCTCGATACGGATCTTCTCGAGCTTCTCGCGGCTGCGCCCGGCCAGGGCCCACTTGAGCTGGCCGCCGACGCCGTGGCGCCGCACCAGATACTCCGCCACCAGCCGGCCGGTGAAGCCGGTCGCGCCCATCAGGACGATATCGAATTCGCGCTCGCTCATGCTGTCCCCGTCGTTGAACCACTCAGCGCGAAAGATAGCACGCCGACGGTAATCAGACGTGTTCGTCCAGCCCGAGGTCGAGGCAGGGCGCGGAATGGGTGATCGCACCGACCGAAATCACGTCGACACCGGTGGCGGCAATTTCGCCCACCGTCTCCAGCGACACGTTGCCGGAAGCCTCCAGCGTCACGCCGCGCCCCCTCGCCGCGAGCACGCAGCGCCTGAGGTCGGCCATGCTGAAATTGTCCAGCAACAAACTGTCGACACCGGCATCCAGGGCCTCTTCGAGCTGATCGATCGAATCGATCTCGGCGGCGATACGCAGCATGTGCCCGGCAAAAGCCCGGGCCCGCCGGATGGCTTCGGCCACGCTGCCGGCCATGGCCACATGATTGTCCTTGATCAGGATGGCGTCGTGCAGCCCGAAGCGGTGACGCGCCCCGCCACCGGCGGTGACGGCCGCCAGTTCCAGCGCCCGCAGGCCCGGGGTGGTCTTGCGCGTATGGGCGATTCGAGCGCCCGTTCCGGCCACGGCGTCGACGTGGCGCCGGGTCAGCGTCGCGATGCCGCTGAGCCTCCCCAGGAAGTTGAGCGCCGTGCGCTCGGCGCCGAGTATGCCGGCCGCCGGGCCCGCGATATCGGCAATGATCGTACCGGGCCCGAGCCGATCGCCGTCGCCTTCTCGCCAGTCGACCTCGATCGAGGGGTCGACCTGGAAAAAGGTTTCCGTGGCGGGTTCGATACCGGCGAGAATGCCGTCGGTGCGGGATATCAGCCGGAAGCGGCCGGCGGCCTCGGGCGGCACCGTGGCATACGTGGTGACATCGCCACGGCCGCCAAAATCCTCCGAAAGGGCGTGGGCGACGACTTGCGTCAGCACGTTGCGCGGCAGCGTATCGGTCATGATCCTTGATTCCTGTGCGTTGGTCACGGCAGTGCGCGCGCCTGCTCGAGCGTCAGGCAGGCGGATTCGGCTGGTTCGGTGGATTCAGGATAGTCGGTTCTGTAGTGCGCACCCCGGCTTTCGCGCCGGCGCAATGCAGCGGCGGCGATCAGGCGAGCGGCTATCAGCTCGTCGGCCGCGCCCCAGCGGGTCTCGAGCCGATCGATCGACGCCAGCAGGCGCTGCAGTCCGGCGGCATCGCGCTCGACGCCGGCGTGCGCCGACATGTCCGCGCGCAGACGCTCCAGCGCCTTTCCGGGCAACGGAGGCGGAGGCCTCGCCTCGACGCTGCGCGAATCCCCCGCCTCGATGCCCGACAGCGCCTCGCCGGCGCGCGCGCCCATCACCAGCGCCTCGGCCAGAGAGTTCGAGGCCAGCCGATTGGCGCCGTGGGCACCCGTGCAGCTGGCTTCACCGACCGCAAACAGGCCGGGCACATCGGTCCGACCGTCCAGGCCCGCCGCCACGCCCCCCATGTGGTAATGCGCCGCCGGCGCCACCGGGATCGGGTCGCGCCGCGGATCGATACCGGCATCCATGCAGGCCCGAAAGACCGCCTTGAAGCGGTCGGGAAACGCCGGGCCGACGGCCTCCCGGGCGTCCAGGAAAGCGCCCGATCCGCCCTGCACCTGCCGGTGCACCGCGCGGGCCACGACGTCGCGCGGCGCCAGTTCCGCCGCCGGATGGATGTCGTGCATGAAGCGATGGCCGTGCCGATCGATCAGGACGGCCCCCTCGCCGCGCAGCGCCTCGGTCGCCAGCGGCGCGGGAAGTCGCGCGATATCGATGGCCGTGGGATGAAACTGCACGAACTCGGCGTCACGTACGGCCGCGCCAAGACCGGCTGCCCAGGCCAGCGCCCGGCCGCGGTTGCCCGGAGGGTTGGTGCTCACGGCGAAGAGTCCGCCAACCCCGCCGGTGGCCAGTACGGTGGCGGCCCCCGTCAGGGAAACGGGTTCGCCCTCTCCCGCCGCCACCTGCACGCCGACACAGGCGCCGCCGGCGCCCGGCAACAGGCCGAGCACTCGGTGGTGTTCGCGAACGGTAATGTGTCCGGCCCGCATCACGGCCCCGACCAGGGCATCGACGATGGCCGCGCCGGCGCGGTCGCCACCGACCCGGGCAATCCGGTCGCGGCCGTGCGCGGCCTCGCGCGAGAGCGCCCATCGACCGTCGCCGTGATGCTCGAAGGGCACACCGAGGCGCTCGAGCGCGTGGACCTGTTCGACTACCGCCCGGGCCATGTCGCCGGCCACGCGCGCCTCGACCAGGCCGGCGCCGGCGGCTACGGTATCGGCGGCGTGCTGTTGCGGGCTGTCGTCGTCGGCCAGGGCCGCGGCGATTCCGCCCTGGGCCCACTGCGTGGCCGATTGCCCGCCCATCGTGCCGGCGGTGAGCACCAGCACGGGCCGCGGCGACGCATTGAGCGCCGTCCAGAGACCGGCAATGCCGGAGCCGACCACGATGATCGGCTGCGAATCCATCGCGTCAGACGCTGACGTAGTCGGCGGCGCGTTCGGGCTTCGACGTATCGAACGCCGGCGGCTTGCCGACTTGCGGGAGATCGAGCATGGCCCGGAGGCTGGCACGCGCTCGATCGGCGATATCGGCCGGCACGTCGATTTCGAAGCGCAGGTCGCGCAGCGATCGGTAGATCTTCTCGAGGGTGATCCGTTTCATGTGCGGACACAGGTTGCACGGTCGTATGAACTGCGTGCCCGGATTGGCGACGGCAACGTTGTCGCTCATCGAGCACTCGGTGATGAGTATCGCCTTCCGGGGTCGGTGCTCGGCGACATAAGACG
>CAZSGS010000114.1:0-325 GCA_964606365.1 uncultured Wenzhouxiangella sp.
CGCTTCGCGAATGCCGCCATGCGGCTTCGCCTGCCCTGCAGATGGCCCCTGAGGCACTCGCTATAAGTTACAAGATGAGTGACGGGGTACACTAGGTCGCTGTATACACGCAGCAAAAAACGTGTCCAGCGCCGAAATCTCGCCCGACTTCTCGCAAAGGCGCAAAGGACGTAAAGAAGAGGAAAACACAGGAAGCGACCGGGAAATCGCCATAGACCGTTAGGCCAGCCTGTGACTCTTTCAGAGATCTTTTCTCAATCTTTCCTGGCGACCTTTGCGCCTTCGCGCCTTTGCGAGAAGCCAACGAGACCACCGAAGCCCCCGC
>CAZSGS010000114.1:335-1201 GCA_964606365.1 uncultured Wenzhouxiangella sp.
GCTCGAATGCCCGCTACAGCCGACCTACCCCTTCGAATAGGGCTGCAGTTCGAGTTCGAATTCGAGGTCGACGCGGTCGCGGATGAAATCGGTGTCCTCGAAGTCCTCGTCACCGGTGCCGACGTTCCAGTCGAGGCGCATGATTTCCGCGCGGCCGGAGAGCACGGGCGTTTCACTGTCCGAAAGACTCAGGCGCACCGGCTGGCCGGCGCTGACACCGCGCAGGGTCAGCTCGCCCCGGGCCACCACGCCGTCGTCCTCCGCGCGCAAGTCGTCGCTTTTCCAGGTCGCCTCGGGGAACTCCTCGACATGGAAGAAGTTCTCCCCGTGCAGCTCGCTGTCGCGCTGGCTGTCGCCGGTATCGGCCGACGCCGTCTTGACGACGACTTCAATCCCGGCGGTGGTCAGTTTGCGTTCGTCCATGCACAGCGTGACCTTGAACTCGCCGAATTCGCCGGAGAACCGATTCCCGTCGGCCACGCCGATGAACTTCAGCTCGCCGTCGTCCTGGTCGGCGCGAAAACAGTCCGCCAGGGCAAGCCCGGGCAACATCAGCAGCGCCAGCGCCGCGGTCTTCATTCCTTTCGCCATATCGGCAACATCCTCTTGAGTACGTCGTCCTTGAGCCAGAAGTGGTGCCGCAGCGCGGCCAGCGCATGGCCGATGGCCACGATCGCCAGTGCATCGGTCAACCACTCGTGCATGTCTTCGAACAGGTCTTCGAGCTCCTCGCTCTTCGCCGCGATGCTGGGAAAGTCGATCGGACCCCACCAGTAGTCGCCGTAGCCGGCGGCCGAGGAGTACGCCCAGCCCGACAACGGAATGGCGAAGATCAGCCCGTACAGAATCCAGTGACCCGCATGCGC
>CAZSGS010000114.1:1211-7601 GCA_964606365.1 uncultured Wenzhouxiangella sp.
GCGCGGCCATTCGTTCCCATCGCGCCAGGTGGGAAGGCAGCGCCGGCGGCCGATTGAACAGTCGCCAGAGCAGCCGGAGCACGGCGATCGCCAGGATCGTCATCCCGATCGTTTTGTGCTGCGTGATCAACTCCAGCCGCGCGCGCAGGCCGTCGACCTCGTCGATCCGCCAGGCCCAGATGTACTGGACGATGATCAGGGCCACGACCAGCCAGTGAAAACCCTGACCAACCAGTCCGTAAGCGCGTTCTGTGTTGCGAAGCGGCAGGCTCACACCCGTCTCCCGGGAAACGTCACGGAAAGACTATAGCGCTCCCATCAGGTTCATGTCACCAGTCACCCACCCGCGCCGCGTGGGCGACCGGCGCCACCCCCTCACCTTGCACGACAAAGACTGATCCGGGCCGGGCTCAGACCAGCTGCATCGCCCGGAGGATCGCGGCGAGCCGCTTCGCGTTGGCCTCTTGCAAGGGCGCCAGCGGACTGCGCACCCCACCGACGTTCAATCCGCAGAGATTCATCGCAGCCTTGATCGGCACCGGGTTGGTCTCGATGAAGCTCGCCTTGAACAGCGGCAACAGCTCGAAGTGGATGCGGCGGGCGGTTTCGAAATCGCCTTGCGATGCCGCGTCGACCAGCGCCACCATGCGCTCGGGCACCAGGTTGGAGACCACCGAGATGACGCCGTGGCCGCCGATGCTCATCAGCGGCAGCGTGAGCGCGTCGTCGCCGGAGACCACCCAGAACGGATCGTCGTGCCGGTGACAGATGCGGTCGATGACGTCGGTCATCTGGCCGATGTCGCCGGAGGCTTCCTTGACCGCGATGACATTGGGAATCCCGGCGATCTCGGCCAATGTTTCGGTTTCGACGTTGACCGCCGTACGTCCCTTGATGTTGTAGACGATGATGGGCAGGTCGGTCGACTCGGCGATCTCGCGAAAGTACCGCTTGAGTCCATCCTGTGAAGGCTTGTTGTAGTAGGGCGTAACCACGAGCACGCCGTCGGCGCCGGCTTCCTGCGCCTCGCGCGTGGTGCGGATCGCCTGCTGGGTGTTGTTCGAGCCCGTGCCGGCCCAGACCTGCACGCGGCCGGCGGCCTGCTCGACCGTGCGGCGGATGACGCCGTCGTGCTCGGCGTTGAACATCGTGGGCGACTCCCCGGTGGTGCCCATCGGGACGAGGCCGGACACACCCGCGGCGATCTGTTTTTCGACCAGCTCGCCGAGTACGTCGTAGTTGACTTCGCCCGATTCGTCGAAGGGCGTGACCATCGCGGTGTAGACGCCTTTTACCTGCACGATTTCGCTCCGTTGCTGTTGTGGCCTGATGGGGCCGCCCAGCTTAGCGCCAGGCGGCCTGCCCGTGTTGCTTCGGCAAGATTCGGGGCCGGGAGTTTCCCTCGAGCGGCCGGCCCGTTGTTCAGGGCAGCGCGACCGGCTGGTCCGCGCCCAGCCCGGGCCCGTAGATCAGCGCATTCTCGAGGATGCGCATGGCGCCCAGCTGGGCCGCCCGGAAGGCCGGCGGATGAGCGAACAGGATGACCTGCCCTTTCCCGACCGACTCGCGCGTGACCCAGGCGCCGTTGGCGATGCGCTCGCGTGCCTCCGGCCACAGCAGGCCGCCGGCACGCACGCGCAGTTCCCGGCCTTCCGGCACGGGCGCCCAGCCCACCAGGCGGGCGCTCGCCTGGCCCGCTCGGCGAGCCTGCGCATCGGCCTCGGAATGGACGCCCAGGCGAAGCGGCGCCTCGGCCGGCGGCTTGCTCATCAGCACCGGCGAGTCGGAAAACAGTAGCGTGAGATAGTCACCGGATCCGGAAGCGAGCCAGTGCTCGGTATCCACTCGCGCGGCGACCAGCGCGCCCGAAGGCATGAACTGATGCTGCCAGGTTTCGCGGCGCTTGCGCTCCTCGGCATCCGGCAGCGACTCGTCGATGTCCCGCCAGGGATACTCGCCGCCGCTTTCGGCAGCGTGATCCCAGATGCCTGCGGGCAGCGGGTCGTTGGCCGCCAGCCATTCGCGGTGCAATGCATCCCGGTACTCGCTCAGATCCTCGCCCACCACCTGCGCGAGCGTGCGCACCGAAACCAGCGGGTCGTCGCCGCTGGTCAGGGCCGCGGCCGAACTGCCCGAAGCGATCAGCGTGCCGCCGGATTCCACCCATTCCCCAAGTCCTTTCAGCAGGTTTTCGGGAAGCGACCCGCCCCAGCGCTCGGGCAGGTAGAGCGTGTTGTAGCGACGCAGGTCGGCGCTACCGACGCGTGACTCGTCCAGGTGGCTGTGGCGCAGGCCGAGGCGATGATCGAGCAGATACCAGACCGCGCCGAAATCGAGCACGTTGGCGCTGCCCCGGCCGACCAGAGCGATCTTCGGCTGCGCCAGAACCTGCCAGTACCCGCCGCCGAGGTCGGCCTTCTTGCCCGGCGCGCGACCGTGGCCGACGGGGTCGACCGCCAGGCCGAGTTGCGAGGCCGTTTCGGCCACCTGTTCCTGCCAGTCGTCCCGATCGCGGTTGTCGTCGCGGGTAATGGCGATGGAGCCGACCGGCAGAGCGCGGCCGTCCAGTTCTGACTCGCGCGTGTTGGCGCGCACGTTCAGGCCCCGCTCGAGCAGGCGGGCGGCCAACGCGACCGTTCGATCGTCCTCGCCCGAGGCGACCAGCGCGATGGCCTCCGGCGCCGTTTGCGCTTCATCGACGACACGCTGCGGCTCGATCGGCTCGAGCGAGCGGGTCAGGTGCTCGGGCACGCTCAGGGCCTCGAGGTCGAACATCATCGGAATATTCCAGCCGGTGGTGTCGTAGATCGTGCTGCGGCCTTTCTTGAGCACGCTCTTGCGCTCGGCCGTCAGCGCCGATTCGCTGATCTGCGGGTCGAACTCGAACATCGCCGCCACCAACCGGGCTTCGGGCTGGCGGTTGCGGATCACGAGGCTGCCGGCCGGCAGGGTGAGATTTCGCCGCTCCCGTCCGAGCCGGTCGACCGCGCGCGAGACGCGCAGGTCTTCGCCCAGGCGATGCGTCTCGATGCCCTGGATCGCGAGCAGTTCGAGCAGATCGTTCATGCGGCCCTGGTTGTCGCTGGGCAGGATGACGAAACTGCGACGACCATAGGGCGCCTGGTCGGAGACCAGGCCAGCCTTGTCCTCGGCGTAGGCGGCAAGCATTTCGCCGCGATGCGCGTGCAGGGTCTGAAGGTTGGCGAAGGTCGACAGTACCTGGTGATGGACCGACTGCCGGTAGCTGAGCAGGTGCGTGGCCCGCTGTACGCCGTCGTCGGCGATGCGCGCCTGCTCGTAGAGAATGCCCTGCGCGCCCCTGAGTGCGGCCCAGGCGTCGGAGTAGCCCGGGAACCAGTTCTCGTTCCATTCGCCGGAATAATAGGGATACCCGAAGGCGTCGAAGGCCTGCGCCTGCTCGTCGGCGAAGCGCCGCGCCATGTCCCTGCGGTAGGGCGGGAGGTGCGGGTTGTAGGGCTTGCGCGGCGGCGAGAACAGAAACGTGTCCTGCGAACCCATCTCGTGGATGTCGACGAACAGCATCGGCTTCCAGTCGACCACGTGCGGAATGCGACCGCGGGTCTCTGGCTGACGGGCATACATCCAGTCGCGGTTGAGATCGAACAGGTAGTGGTTGCCGCGACCGTAGGGCCAGTGACCGGTGTGCACCAGCGACTGGTCGTCGACGTTGGGTTGGGCGCCGCGCGACTGCTTCACGCCGTTGACGAAGCGCTCGCGCCCGTCGGGATTCATGTTGGGATCGATGATCACGACCAGGTCTTCCAGCAGCGCGGCGGTCGCATCCGACCGGTCGGCGGCCAGGTGGTAGAGCACGGCCAGCGAGGCATCCGAGCCGGAACTCTCGTTGCCGTGGATGGAATACCCGAACCAGCCGACCGCGGGCAGTTCGTCGACCAGGCGCTCGCGCTCGTCCGACGACGACGCGCGCGGATCCGCCAGCGCGGCCATACCGGACTGGATCCCGTCGCGCCGCGCCAGGTTCCGAGGCGAGGATACGGCCAGGTAGACCAGCGGCCGGCCCTCGAAAGTCTCGCCGTACTCGACCAGTTCAACGCGATCGGAGGCCTCGGCCACGCGCCGGGCGTACTCGAGAATCTGCTGTGAAGTGGCAACCTGCTGACCCACCGGAAAGCCGAGCACCGACTTCGGAAGCGGAATGGCCGGATCGTGATCGGCTGATTCGGGAAACAGCGACTGCGGATAGTCCAGCCCGGCCAGCGGCGATGGCACGGGTTCGGGATACGGCGTCTGTTGTGCCTGGACCAGCGCCAGCGGTGCCAGCAAAGCGGCAAGTAGGAAAACTCTTAGCATCGGTTGTCTTTCCTAGGGCATTCGAATACGTCGGGCCCGGAAGATTAACGTATCTGCATCAAGGAAAGTGATCTCCACCCCCGATACAGCCTACCGCTGCTGCCGGAAACGAGGGGAAATTCCCTTGATCTGTGTTCATCTGTGTCCATCTGTGGACGAATTTCCCCGGGCAGGCCCTCCGAGCGTTTCTGGAGCCGCGCTGAACCGGTATCATTACCCCCATGAAACCGTCATTCCAGACCGCTGGCCGGCTCGAAGCGGTGCGCTACGAGATTCGCGGCGCGCTGGCCCGGCGCGCGCGCGAGCTCGAACAGCAGGGCAACGACATCCTGCACCTGAACATCGGCAACCCCGGCGCCTTCGGCTTTCGCACGCCCGAGACCATGCGGCGCGCGGTCATCCGCAACCTGCCCTTCTCCGAGGGCTACGGGCCGCAGGCCGGCATCTTTCCGGCGCGCGAGGCGGTGGCGATGCAGTTCCAGGCGCGCGGCCTGACCGAGACGCGCTACGACCAGGTGGTCGTCGGCAACGGCGTGTCCGAACTGGTCGATCTGACCTTGCGCTCCCTGCTCGAGCCCGGCGACGAGATCCTGGTGCCGGCGCCGGACTACCCGCTGTGGACCGCCGCGGTGGTCCTCAACGGCGGCGAAGCGGTGCACTACCAGTGCAAGGAAGCCGACGGTTTCCTGCCCGACATTGCGCGGCTGGAAGCACAGATCACGCCCAGGACCCGCGGACTGGTCGTGATCAACCCCAACAACCCCACCGGCGCGGTCTACCCGGAAGAGACGCTGCAGACCCTGGCCGACCTGGCCACACGCCACGACCTGATCATCTTCTCCGACGAGATCTACGACAGCATCTGCTACGAGGAGGCGCGTTTCGTGCCGATGGCGCCGCTGGCACCCGAGACCCTGTGCGTGTCCTTCGGCGGCCTTTCGAAGGTCTACCGCGCCTGCGGCTGGCGCGTGGGCTGGGCGGTGTTCACCGGCGCGCTGGAGCGCGCCGAGGACTACCTGCTGGGGGTCGAGAAGCTCGCCGCGCTCAGGCTTTCGGCCAACGTCCCCGGGCAGTGGGCAGTGCAGACCGCGCTGGGCGGCTACCAATCCATCGCCGACCTGGTCGGCCGCGACGGCCGGCTGTTCGAGTCGCGCCAGGCCGTCATCGATGCCTGCTCAAAGAGTCGCTTTCTCGAGCTGACCAAGCCGATGGGCGCAATGTACGCCTTCCCCTCGGTGCGTACCGACGTTTTCGGCGAATTCGACGACCACCGCTTCGCCGCCGAGCTGCTCGAGCACAAGCATATCCTGATCGTGCCCGGGTCGAGCTTCAACATTCCCGAGCGCAACCATTTCCGCATCACGCTCTTGCCGGAAGCCGAGCAGCTGACCGAGGCGTTCGAACGCATCGAAGACCTGCTCGAGGAACTGGCCGACGAGCCGCAGCGCATCCGGGCCGTCAAGTAACGAAACAAGAAAGGGACACCATGGACAACCCCTTGCTGGCCGGCGGACTGCCGGCTTTTTCTCAAATCCGACCCGAACACGCACGGCCTGCCCTCGAGCAGCGCCTGGCCGAGTACCGGTGCGTGATCGAGGACATCGAATCACTCGGCCGAGACGTCGACTACGAACGCGTCCTGGTCGCCGAAACCCGGGTCGACAACGACCTTGCCAACACCTTTTCGACCATCTCGCACCTGCACTCGGTCAACAACACACCGGCATGGCGCGAAGCCTACGAGGCCTGCCTGGAACCGATGACGCGCTTCGATACCGAGCGCGGGCACAACCGGTCGCTCTGGGCCGCTTACAAGGCGCTGTCCGAACGCGACGATTTTGCCGACCAGGACGTCGCCGTGCAGGCCTCGATCCAGCACGAACTGCGCGACTTCCATCTCGGCGGCGTGGACCTGCCCGAATCCGGGCGCAGGCGCTTCGGTGAAATCAGCATGCGCCTGTCCGAACTCGGGAACCGCTTCGGCAACCACGTACTCGACGCCACGGAAGCCTACAGCGAGACGTTCGACCATGTCGCACAGCTGGCGGGGCTGGGCAA
>CAZSGS010000115.1:0-7581 GCA_964606365.1 uncultured Wenzhouxiangella sp.
GACGCCAGCCTGGCGCACTCGGTCATTCAGGATCGGGCGACCCCGGGCGAAGGCTACAGCTTCGAGATCGAAATCCATAACGGCGGCCCGATCAATATCAGCGGCGCGGAACTTGCGCACCTGTTCAGCGAATTCTCCGCCCCGGGCGATTCCGGTTTCGAAGCCGGGACGACCGGCTGGACCTGCCGTGCCGAGGGCAACGCCTGCTGCAACCCCGGCGGATCCCAGCAGGAATGCGGTGTCACGCAGGCGACCGATCGGGTGGGCGGCAACCTGGACGGGCACTTCGTCGATCTCGGTGCCGGCTCGACGCTGGTCTTCACCGCCGACGGACGCCTGCACCCGGCCTCCGATCCGTCGGGAAACATCGTCAACACCGTCGACCTGCTCATGCCCGACGGCGTCGACGCACTCGGCGAGGACGGCCTCGTCGATACCCTGAGCGACACCCTGAACGAGCCGCTCACCGCCCGCGCGGATCTGTGGCTGACCAAGGAGCGGGTCGAACTCGTCGAGATCGGGGACGACAACGACGACTGGCCGCCGGGTACCGAACTCGTGGCCCGCTACGCCATTCGCGCCGGCAATCGGGGCCCGAGCGCGGTCACTGGCGCGACGCTTCGGGATGAGCTCGATCTCGACGACGCCCTGGTGGCCGATCAGGCCGAATGGGCCTGCAGCGTGGACGCGGCCGGAGAAGCGCTGGCGGAGACCTGCTGCGGCTACGATGCTGGCGACGGCAGTTGCCTGGCCGCATCCAGCGGCAGCGGCGGCCTGGTCGAGACGGTTGGCCTGGCGCCCGGCGGCCGCCTGCTCGTCGATCTCTACGTGCCCGTCGATGAGAACCTGTCCGACGGCACCCTGACCAACGACGCCAGCATCGAGGTGCCCGGCGACGTCGAGGACCCCTTCCCGCTGGACGCCAGTGCCCAGTTGACCACGCGCCTGGCGGCGACGGCGGAACTCGACATCACCAAGGCCATCCTGGCCGGCGACAGTATTACGCCGGGCGAGGAAGTCAGCTTCGAGATCGCCGTCACCAACGACGGGCCCGACGACGTTCCGGTGGTGGTCGAGGACCTTCTGCCCGAGGACATCGACAATGCCGTGTGGACCTGCGATGCGACGACACCGACGCCCGGCGACCTGATATTCGACGACGTCCTCGGGCGCTTCGACCTGGCTGCCACGAGCGACGTGCTCGCTTCGCCGGACGGCCGCCATGTCTACGTCTCGGCCGCGGGCGGGCCCGGCGGCCAGGACGGCGAGCCCGTACCTTCAGCCGTCGCCGTGTTCGAGCGCAATATCGTGCCGGGCTTCGATTTCGGCGAGCTCCTGCATCTGGAGACCGAAATCGACGGCATCGAGGATCCCGATGACGCCGGCCTGCCGGTCGAGGGGCTGACCGGCGCCGGACGAATGGCCCTCAGCCCGGATGCCCGCCACCTTTACGTGGCGGCCGCGGATTCCGACGCCGTCGCCGTTTTCCGCCGTGATCACGTCGCCGGCTCGGGCGACTTCGGCCGGCTGAGCTTCGCGGAGTCGCGCAGCAACGGCAGCGACCAGCCCGGTGATTCGGACGGTCCCGTCGCCGGTCTCGGTGGCGCGTCGGATGTCGCCGTCAGCGCCGACGGCGAACACGTCTACGCCCTCGGCTTCCTCGACCAGGCCGTCGCCGTTTTCCGCCGCGATTCGGGCACTGGAACCCTGGAATTCCAGGGGCGCATCGACGCCTTCGACCTGGCCGACGCCGGATTCGACGGCCTCTGGGGGCCCATCGATGTCGCCTTGTCGCCCGACGATCGCCACCTCTTCGTCACCGGCCGCGGCACGACCACCGACTTTGCGGGAACGCACTGGGCGGTCGGCGACAACGGGCAGGGCGGGGAGCACTACGTGATGACCACCTCGGTGGAAGTGGATGAGGAAGAACAGCCTCCCGTGCGCTGGTTGAGCGCTTCCAACCCGATCACCGTTCCCGGGCTCAGCGGCGAGTTGCGCCTTGCCTTCGACCATCGCTATGCCTTCGAGACGGGTAGCGGCTGCTCCGATGTCGGGGTGCTGGAGATCTCCACCGACGGCGGCGAGACCTGGAGCGATATCGAAGACTTCGGCGCCGAGTTCATCGACAGCGGCTACGACGGCCAGCAATCGGGTTCGAGCCACCCCCTGTCCGGCCGCTTCGGCTGGTGCGGGGAAAGTGCGGGCTGGAGCGGCGATACCGATACGACCGCGACCGTCCGATTCAACGATACGCTGGCAGCGGGCGATCGCTTCCAGCTGCGCTGGGGACTGGGCGCCGCCGCCGACAGCGACTCTTCGGAGTGGCTGATCGATCGCGTCGAGCTTTTCGACGCCGCCCAGCCGGCGCGCCCGATCGCGCTCGACAGCGTGGACGAGCAGGCGGGGAACGCGACCGTCGCGGTATTCGAGCGCCAGGCCGACAGCACCGCCGTCGGTTTCGGCGACCTCGACGTGCTCGAGACGCAGGCCGTGCCGGGCGCCGCCGACGCGGCGGTCATGGACGATCAGGGCGAGAACCTCTACGTCGGGGGCAGCATCGACCGTGCCGTCCACGTCTACGAGCGCGATCCCGACACCGGCGAGCTGGCACTGACGCAAACGCTCGACAGCTTCGACGCTGATGCGCCCTTCGGCTCCGAGTCACTGGCGGGCCTGGCGACCCTGGCGGTCAGCGACGACGGCGAGCACCTGATTGCCGGGGCCGCCGACGCCGATACGATTGCCGTCTTTCGGCGCCAGCCGTTCAGCGGCACCCTGGCACCGATGCAGCGCGTTCGGCAGGGTGACTTCTTCGACCCGTCCGACGACGACACCGAGGTCCAGGGCGGGGTCGAGGGCGTGTCCGGCCTGGCCTTCAGCAGCGACGGCCAGCACGTGTTCAGCGCCGCCCGGCCCAGTCAGGTCGGCGTCTTCCGCCGCCTGGCGCCGGATCCGACCTTCGGCTTCCTCGAGGCGGTGTTCGACGAAGCCGACGACGGCTTCGGCGACGAGGCCGAGGGCCTGCTGGGTTCGCGTGCCGCCGCCGTGAGCGACAACGGGCGCTTCGTCTACACGGCCGGATCGGGTCAGATCGGCAGCAGCACCGACAGTGGCGGCCTGGTGGTACTCGAGCGCGATCCCGCCGCCACCGATCCCGGACGTCACTTGAAGTTCCGCCAGGCCTTGCGCAACGACCGCGACGGTGTGGTGGGTCTCGACGGCGCGGTCGACGTGCTTTCCGTGGACGAGGATATCTATGTCGTCAGTGAGCGTGACCACGCAATCGTGCATTTCCGCCAGCGCGATCCCGACGGGCCCGATGCGAAAGTCGAGTTCGTCGGGGCGATATACGACGACAGCGGCGCCGATGGCCTCGGCGGCGCGGCGGCGGTCGCGACCAACCCGGGCGGCACGCACGTCTACGTGGCCGGTCGATTCGATCACAGCGTGAGCATTTTCCGTCGCGATGCCGACGACGGCGGTCTCGAGTACCGGGGGTACGCGGGGGAGGGCATCGAGGGCGCCACCGGCATGCTCGGCGCCAATGCCCTGGCCGTGTCCACCGATGGCCGGCAGCTCTACGTGGCGGCACGGCAGTCCGACGCCGTGGCGGTCTTCGATATCGACGGGGACGAACTCGTTTTCCGACAGAGTTTCTTCGACGGGACCGAGGGCGCGGTGCTGACCAGCCCGACGGCGATCGCCGTCTCGAGCGACGATGGCGGGAGCGAGCACGTGCTGGTCACGTCCCTCGACGGCGACGCCGTGACCGTGCTCGATCGCGAAACCGACGCCAACATTCCGGAGCTGTTCGGTCGTGTCGGTTTCCACTCCGTGGTCGTTGACGGCAGCAACGGCGCCGAAGCGCTGCGCGGCCCGCGCGACATCATCGTCGATCCCGACAACGACCGCGTCTACGTCGTTTCGGAACTCGACAATGCGCTGGTCGTGTTCGACCGCAATACGAGCACCGGCGGCGCCCAGTTCGGACGGTTGACACCGCTGGAGGTTCGCCGTCAGGGCGTCAGCGGTGTCATCGGGCTGTCTTCGCCGTACGGCCTGGCCGTCTCCAGGGGGGCGCGGCGCAACATCTACACGGCCTCGCTCGGATCCCAGAGCGTGGCCGCGTTCGTCCGCCGTTCCGGCTCGAGCTGTGCGGCGGCCGGCGCCGGCAGCCTTTCCGAGGAAGTCTTTCTCGCGGCCAACGGCACGGTGCGCTTTTTCATCACCGGCACCGTTGCGCCCGATGCGACCGGAACGCTCAGCAACGAGGCGACGATCTCCGTCGACGACGACGTCGAGAATACCGGAAGCCGGACTTCGTACACGACCGATCCGATCCAGCTCGAACCGTTCAGCCAGCTGTCGGTGACCAAGACGAACGACCGCCTCTCGGTGACCGCCGGCGAGCAACAGACCTACCGCATCGCGATCGACAACGCCGGGCCCAGCAGCGCACTCGACGTCGGGATCAGCGACATCCTCGATCCCGACGCGGCCGCCGACTTCGACATCGACAGCGCGAGCTGGACCTGCCGCGCGGTCGGTGCCGGGCTGCTCGAGCCGGCCGAGGCCATCAGTCGCGAAGGCAATCAGTTGCCCGCGCTCTCGGGCGCGGCCAGCGTGGCATGGTCACCGCCGGCCGACGACCTGCTCGCCGCGCGCGTCTACGCCACCGGCGTGCTCGGCAATGCCCTGGTTGTTCTCGGGATCGACGAAGCAAGCGGGGAAATGGCGATCGAAAGCGTGGTCGACGAGGGCGCATCGATCGTCGACGGCGAGGGCGATACCGTGACCCTGTCGGGCATGCGCGGCGCGCGCGGTCTCGCCGTGGGCTCGGGCGGTCGGTTCGTCTACGTCTCGAGCCAGATCGACGACCGCATTTCCGTCTTCGAGGTCTATACGGACGGCGACCCGCAGGCCGAGTCCTTCGGCGAACTGCGCCTGGTCGGGCAGTGGGGGCCGGAGCTGGCCGGCTTCGAGCCGATCAACCAGCCGACATTCCTGGCCCTGTCGCCCGACGGTGACCATCTGTACGCGGCGGCCTCCGGCTCCGGTGCGATTCACGTGTTCAGCGTCGATTCGGGAGACGGCAGTCTTGCCGCCGTCGAAGTGGTCGAGCGAACCGCGCAGAACGGACTCGGCGGCGTCAGCGGCCTTCGCTTCGCCCCGCAGACGGACGGGGAGGCCGACTATCTCTACGCCGCCGGCACCAACGATTCCGCCCTGGCCGTGTTCCGCCGCGAAGCCGACGGTACCCTGACCCATCAGCAGACCCGCAGTTCGCCCGGTACGCCCGGCCTGGTCGGTATTTCCGATATCGCCATGGATCCCGGCGGCAATCATGTCTACGCCGTCGGCCGGGACGACAACAGCCTCGTCGTCTTCGACCGCATCAACGAGCCCGGCAGCAGTCAGTTCGGGCGCCTGGCCAGCGGCACCGTCCAGGGACTCGACGCCGACGACTTCAGCGTGCTCAACAGCCCCAGGGCCGTGGCCGTCAGCGCGGATGGCGGCAGCCTCTATGTCGCCGCCTTCGGCAGCAATTCGCTGCTGGCGTTCAGCCGCGATCGCCAGAGCGGCGAACTCGGTTTCCTGACTCGCTATCGCGCTTCCGGTGAGCGCGCCGACCTGGCCGGGGTGTCCAGCCTGGCTTTCGACGGCAGCGGCGAAAACCTGTTCACCGGTGCGCTCGCCGACAGCGCGGTCACCCGTCTGGCGCGTAGCGCGCCGAGCAGTTGCGGCATCGATTCGGGCAGCGGCAATGTCGTGCTCGATGCCGACATCGCGGCGGCCGGCGCGATTCTGATCGATCTGCGTGTCGACGTGCGTTCCGATGCCGTCGGCCAGGCCTGTCCCGAATCGCTCGATCCCGAACGGCTGTGCGTGATCAACCGCGCCGAGATCACCGTCGACCAGGACGAGCAGCCGGACGAGCCGGGCGACGAGAGCCCCTGGCGCGACAGCGACGCCAGCTTCCTCGACCGCGCGGCCGACCTGGTCGTGACCAAGACGGACGGGCTGGCCGCCTTCCGCGGCCTGGCCGGCGCGCGCTCGGTCGCCTATACGGAAGTGGGCAACGCGCATGCCTACGTGGCCGCCCCCGGGGAACCCGGCATCGGCATCTATTCGCTCGAACCCGACCTGGGTGGCCCCACCGGCGATTACCCGCTGACTTTTCTCGACTTCCTGGTCAACGGCGAGGACGGGGTTTCGGCCCTTGAGGGTATCGGTCACGTGCTGGTCTCTCCCGACGGCCGGCATGTCTACGCCACTTCACGGCTCGACAGCGCGGTCGTCGCCTTCGAGCGGGACGTGGACAGCGGCGCGCTCTCCGTACTGGCGGTCTACAGCAACAACGCCGGCGGTGTCAGCGAGATGTCTGGCAGCCGCGGCCTGGCCGTCAGCGCCGGGGGCGAGCATCTGTACGTGGTGGGCAGCAACAGCAACGCGGTCGTGGTCTTCGACCGCGTGTTCGACACCGCCGACCCCGATTTCGGCCGGCTGGCTTTCCGGCAGAGCCTGCAGAACGACACCGGCGACGTGGAAGACATGGCCGCACCGGTCGACCTCGAGCTTTCGCCGGACGGCCGCCATGTCTACGTGGCCGCCGAGGACAGCGATGCCGTTGTCGTCTTCCGGCGCAACCACGATTCCGACGCCAGCGAGTACGGCGAACTGAGCTGGCTGCAGTCGCGTCGCAATCTTTCCGCCGGCGTGTCCGGTCTGGCCGGCGTGACGCGCGTTCGCGCCAGCGCGGATGGCCGCGCCGTCTACGCGGCCGGAACCGACAACGATTCCCTGGTGTGGTTCGACCGCGACGACGACGCCGAGAGCGAGACGTTCGGGCGACTGAGCTTTGCCGGCCGCAGCACCGAAGGCGAGGACGGGGCACAGGGCCTGGCCGAGATCAGCGACCTGGCGCTGCTGGACGATGATCTGCTTGCCGCGACCTCGCCGTCGAGCGATTCGGTCGCGCTCTACCAGCGTGATCCCGACAGCCAGGCACTGACCTTCCTCGATTGGCTGGTCGAGGGTGCCGACGCGGCTTCCGGCCCGCTCACGGGCCTGGCGGAATCGCGCGCGGTCGTCGCCGCCGGCGCCGGCAGGGTACTGGCCGCGAGCGCGTCACCCGGCGCCCTGGCCAGTATCGATGTCGGTGCCGACACGCTCGAGTTCGATGGGGCCATGATCCAGGGGCAGGGCGGTGCCGTGCCGGGCGATCGCGTCGAGTACGTCATCAGCGTGCACAACCGCGGCCCCAGTCGCGTCGTCAACGCGCGCCTGTCCGACCAGTTCCCCAACCAGTTCGAGTCGGTGGACTGGACCTGCGAATTCACCTCGCCGGCCAGCAGCTGCCCGGCGGGCGGTGGCACCGGCAACATCGAGGCCGACATCAGCGTGGGTGCCGGGGATACGGTGCGCTTCTTCGCCGACGCCCTGATGCGATCGGACGCCAGCGGAACCGCGGTCAACGAGGCGGCTGTTTCCCTGCCTTCGGGCGTCGTGGATCTCGATCCCGACAGCAACACCGCGCGCGACGACGATACCGTGATTCGTGCCGTTGCTGACCTGGCC